>JBIKKL010000712.1:0-2834 GCA_044360365.1 Burkholderiales bacterium
TGCCGCCGCTCTACGTCGAGGACATGTACCGCCCGCAGCTGTTCGGCATCGCCGGCGGCGGGGAGACGCTGACCGTGGTCGATACGCCTGCGCCGAAGTGAACGATTCGTGATGAGTCCCGATCCGGACCCTCGCACCGCGTCGACATCGACTCGTCGACGCCGCGTGGTTCGCATTGCGTGGGCCCTAGGCATCGGACTCGCGCTCATCTACGCACTGGATCGCCTCTTTCCGCCTCCCGTCCCGGATCGATCTCGGCAAGCCGTCGTCGTCCTCGCGCGGGACGAAACTCCACTGCGTGCGTTCCCCGATCGCACCCAGGTCTGGCGTCATCCCGTCGGCATCGACGACGTCTCACCGCGCTACCTCGAAGCGCTCATCGCCTATGAGGATCGCCAGTTCTGGATCCACCCCGGCGTAAACCCGTTCGCCCTCATGCGTGCGGCCTGGCAACGGGTCTCGTCGGGGCGCATCGTCTCCGGGGGCTCGACGCTCACGATGCAGGTCGCGCGCCTGATCGAGCACATTCCGCGCTCGGTGCCGGGCAAGCTGAAGCAGTGCATCCGCGCGCTGCAGCTGGAGGCTCGCTACTCGAAGCACGAGATCCTCACGCTTTATCTCAACTACGCGCCGATGGGCGGCGTCATCGAAGGCGTGGAAGCAGCGAGCCGTGCTTACCTCGGCAAGCCCGCGTCGCGCCTCACGCACGCCGAAGCAGCCCGGCACGCGACAAGGTCCTGCGGCGCATGAGCCCGCAATGGGGTACGGCTGTCGTCGTCGATGCGATGAAGGAAGCCGCGTATGCACCGCTCGTCAGACCGCCGCTGCTGGCCCCCCTGCTCGCCGAGCGGGTGCGCAAAGATGTCCCGGATCGCGCCCGCATCGAGACGACGATCGATTCAGGCATCCAGCAGAGCGTCGAAATGCTGCTCCTCGATCGCGCGGCCCAGTTGCCGCCGCGCGTCTCGATCGCCACCCTGGTGGTCGACAACGCAACGCTCGACGTGCTTGCCTATGCCGGCTCGGCAGACTTCGGCGACCGCGAACGCTTCAGCCACGTCGACATGGTGCAGGCTTCGCGTTCCCCCGGCTCTGCGCTCAAGCCCTTCCTCTATGCGTTCGCCCTCGACGACGGACTGATCCACTCCGAATCGCTGCTCTCCGACGTTCCGCAATCCTTCGGCGGCTATCAGCCCGGCAACTTCCAGCAGTCGTTCAGTGGACCGGTGAGCGTCGCCGAGGCATTGACCCGCTCGCTCAACGTGCCGGCCGTGGAGGTACTCGACCGTCTGGGGACCTTGCGTTTCGCATCGCTGCTGCGTCGAGGCGGTCTGGCGCTTCAGTTCCCGCGCGATGCCGCGCCGAATCTGAGCGTCATCCTGGGCGGTGCCGGCGTCACGCTGGAGCAACTGACCGGTGCCTATACGGCACTGGCTCGCAACGGCGTGGCGGGTCAACCGCGGCTCTACCGCGATGCGCCGCTCCAGGAAGCGCGCATGATGAGCGAAGGCGCAGCATTCATCGTGCGCGCGATCATGGAAGCCGGCAGTCCGGTCGACCACGCGGTCAACTCGTCCGGTGCGACGGCGCGCAGAATCGCATGGAAGACGGGCACGAGCTTCGGCTTTCGGGATGCCTGGGCCGTGGGGGTCACGGATCGCTACACCGTCGGCGTGTGGGTCGGCCGCCCGGACGGGACGCCCAACCCGGGCCACTTCGGCGCCAACGTTGCAGCCCCGCTGCTCGTGGATGTGTTCGGCATGCTGCCCGACGCAGATGCCCCCTCGACCCACACACCGCCCGCCTCGGTGACCCAGGCCCCCATCTGTTGGCCGCTCGGGACGCGCTACCACGACGACGATACCGAGCGATGCCACGTGCGCCGGACTGCATGGATCATCAACGACACGGTGCCGCCCACTTTCCCCGACAAGCTGCGTCCCGGTGAGCCACGCTATGTGCTTCACCTGCAGGGCACCCCACCCCGACGCGTCGCGCCGGACTGCGCGAACGGCACCATGCGCCGCGTCGACGCCGTGCGCTGGCCGACGGCGCTAGAACCATGGCTGGAAGCGTCGCTGCGCGACCGGGTGATTCCCCCCGCCTGGGCAGAGGCATGTCGAACGCACGCCCGTGCCGAATCCGCCGTCAGGATCGCAGGCACGAGCAACGGCGCCATTCTGCATCGCGCGGGCGATGTGGCCCCGATCGTCAGGTTCGAAGCTCGCGGGCACGTCGGCGCGCTGCACTGGATGATCAACGGTTCGCTGCGCGCGCGCACCGTCGGCAGCCAAAGCTATACCCACCGATTCGACGATGCGGGCCGCTTCGAGATTACGGCCTTCGACGATCACGGCGCCTACGACCGCATCACCGTCAGCGTGCGGTAAGCTCGTCGCGTTGCAGGCACCTCACGTGCCCGAACGCGTGTCGCTCGTGACGGGCATCGGTCGTGCACGAGTCGGGGCATTATGCGGGCGCATGCCCTGATGAACATTTGCCGACAGCGCTTGCTGGTGCGGCTGCCGAAGCACCCGACGATCGCGGGATGGTTCTGGATCGGCTATTTCCTGGCGATCGGGTGGCTGATCTTCGGTTGAGTCGCGCGAACACCGCGGTGATGTGGCAAGCAGCTTCCCTCCCGGATACACCGGTGGCCGGATAGTGCACAATGCGCCTACCGACAAGCATCCGGATCAGGGAACATCACCATGGCAAAGCTCGCCCTCTATAGTGCAGTTGGCGAAGAGATCACGCACTTCGATGTCGACATCGACGCCGCCACCCTCACCGCGCGCGGAACGATCAAGGTACCAGCAAACGTCCAGTATGCG
>JBIKKL010000714.1:0-2833 GCA_044360365.1 Burkholderiales bacterium
CTCCACGATCGTATCGCCGGCTACTTCAACGATGTACCGATCGTCACCCGGCCCGCCGTAGAGTTCGTTCGCGAGAACTTCGCCGCCATAGAGAACATCGTCGCCGCCGCGACCGATCAGAACGTCGCGCCCCGCCTCACCTCGCAGCACGTTCGCAGCAGCATCGCCGACGATTAGATCCTCGAACGCCGAACCAACCACGTTAGCCAGGTCATACAGTTGGTCCACATTGCCGTAGCCATCCTTGTGCGCGCGCTGGGCGGCAAGATCGACCACGACACCGTCAGGCGAACCGGAGTAGTCCATGACATCCGCTCCGAGCCCGCCGAAGATGATGTCGTCGCCGGCTCTTCCTGCGAATGTATCGGGGCCGTTCCCGCCGAACATCGGCACGGGATCGCGCGTTGTCCATGTGGCCACGATGCCATCGAGCACCGCCACTTGAGCCGTGCTCAGGCCTTGCTCCATCGCTCGCGCGACATCGAATTCGATCATGTGGTGGAACAACCAAATGCCCGAACCTGCTCCGAGCCGCTGGCTCAAGGTCAACCAGAAATATGCGCCGGAGGGCGAGGCATCGACGCCCTCCCCGGAAAGGTATCGCCGCCCGAGGGTATAGGTCGCATCGACATTGCCCAACAGTGCCGCCTGTAGATACCCTGCCGCAGCCAATGCCGGATCGGCCGGAGCGCCAAGCCCCATGTCGTTCAGCGTGGCGAGCCGGTATACCGCCTGCCCGTCCTGCGGCAGCGCTTCCAGCAAGGCGCGCGCTGCCGTTACGTTCTTGTCGCCGCCCTCGCCGCTCAGATAGAGCGTAGCCAACTGAAGATTGGCGTCCGGCACACGCGAAACGGCGCTTTCCAGATAGGCTCTGGCAAGGGCCGCATTCGGCGTGACCTGGTTGCCGTAGTTGAGCGCCGTACCGTAGTGATACGCTGCATCGCGATTGCCGGCGTCGGCGAGAAGTATCATGTATTTCAGGAAACCGGCGTAGTCACCGGCGAGAAGATACTCGTCCACAATGGAATCGAACGATGGCAACGGTACGTCGGTTCCCTCGGCAGCAACGACGAAAAGTACCTCCTTGGGATCGCTGGTCGCCTGACCATCACTGACGACATACTGAAAGCCGGCTGCACCTGAGTAACCGGCTTCGGGCAAAAACTCGTAGCGCCCCGTCTGCGCATCCAGCGTTACGGCGCCGTGAACTGCCGCATCCGGGACCAAATGAAACGTCAGTCGATCGTTGTCGGGATCCGATCCCTTCAGAAGGGACAGTCGGAATGTTTGCCCGCCAGCAATCGTCATCGATTCATCGGCTGTGCTGGCGACGGGACGATCATTGACCGGACCGACATAGAAGGCCACCGCGCGTTCGGAAGACACTTCCAGCGCATTCTCCACGGTGTAGCGGAATGTGCCATAGCCATAGAAATCCGCAGCGGGCGTGTACTCGAACGCCCCTGAGCGTTCATCGAGCACGAGGCTCCCGGAAACATTGGTTCCCGGCAGAATCCTGTAGATCGCCTGCTCCACACCGAACGCCGGCTCGCCTTGCAATGTCCCTGCAAGCACTTCGTCTTCAAGACCGGAGTACTCTTCAGCCGGAATGATTGCTTCCGGCAATGGGACGGCAGGTGTCTGCGTGCGCAATTCAATCGATGCCACATCGAGAAAACCCTTCGGAGCAGCATCGGGATCGCCGCTGACGAACGCCAGGTGCAGCGTGGCATTCACGTTGGCGAGGGTCGCCGCGAGGTCGAGTTCCTGATACCTGAGAGCCCAATCCCCCTGAAGCGTGCGATTGATGCCGGCATAAGTCCAATCCGTCGGGTCCTCCCCCACCAAGACCGTAACCGTTGTCCACTCGGAGTTCACGCCATCGAGGAGATTTTTGCCGGTATAGGCCCAGTTCGTCGTCGCGATGGGATAGTCGAACTCGATTTGATCCGAGGGCAGATAAGCACTCAGCCAAACCAGCAATTCGGCCCCACGTGCGTCGAAATCCGTAGTTCTGAGGGTAATCTCGAGTTCAGCGTCAACGAGATTCAGCACACCGGGCGATCCAACGGGTGCTTCGATGGGCAAGTACATCGCCAGCCGAAGTGCCCCGATGCCGTCGAGGTGATTGGGGTCCAGGACTCCCGGCGCCTGGAAGCGCGTGAACGCCCCGATGTCATCCCCAGCGATCACGGACGGTGAGTGCCACGTTTGCCATGGCCCCGGACCATGCTCGAAGGTCCAGAAGTACGAATGGGTCGGCGCGTCGCTCATGTCAGCGGGCTGTATGTCCAAGGGGGACAGAAGTGATGCTATCGCGTAGCTTCAGGCAGTGTACTGCGGGCCGCCCCTCGGCGCTGAAATGTCGCTCGCGCGAAGCAACCCCGCGCACGGACTCCATGCCGGGCTGATATCGAGCCTGGTTAGAACTGCATCGCGCACAGCTTCATATTCCTTCGTCGAGACCGAGGCATGCAATAATTCCGGTTTGCTATGCCGCCCGACTCGCGACCGGTCGCCAGCCCTACATCTGCGAAACATCTCGGAACGAGCATCTCAAAGTGCCAAAGCGAAGCGAACACGTTCAACGCCAGGATTTTGCAACGGTCATGGATCTGATGTCCTCCATCCGCGGCGTTGCTGCACTTATCGTCGCCGTCGTTCACGCTTTCCAGGTTTTCGTGCTTCCCTACTTCGGGCTCTACGGTGCCGCACACCTGACGACCAGTTTCATGGCGACATACGCCGTGATCGCGTTCTTCATCGTCAGCGGCTTCATGATCTTCCTGAGCGTCTCGTCACACCGTGACGAGACAGGGAAATTCGATGTCCC
>JBIKKL010000715.1:0-2832 GCA_044360365.1 Burkholderiales bacterium
GATAGCCATCCGATCGGCGCGAACGAATCGCTCGAGCACAATGCGCTTGCCGGTATGCGAGGCGTCGCCCTGATTCTGCTCAGCGCGGGATTCGCGCGATCCGTCGTAGCCCGGCGCTCCGCTCGTCAGGACGCGCCGGTCGAGGCCCCGCGCGTCGCCGATCGCCCGACGCGATTCGTTGTGAGCACTGCGTTCGGAATCGGCGGATGCGTTTCCGAACCCGGCAAGGCCGCCTCGGCTATCGCGGCGGGAAAGTGGACATCGTGCTGATCGAACATCGGGACGATGGGCACTACGGTCTGCTACGGGTACGCGACACTGAGACGGGATTCCGCACTGCGTGCGCCTTGGTCCTCCATCGGTTTGGGACGAACTCAAGCAGGCGGAACCCGAGCACCGCTCGGTCGTATTGCGCTCTATGCGACGAAGGCGGAGAACCCCTTAACCTGCGCACGGTTCAATCAAATTGTCGGCAGGAGACTCAAAAGATTTGAAACCGGGAGCATGCGTCGGGTTTCTCAGGAAGAGTTCATTCACGGGCACCTCGGAAGCCTTCACGTGCATTCTTCAAACGGTGTCGATACGCGAAGTCTCCCCCGTCTGATCGCTGGCGCGGCCATGATTCTTGTCTCGTGGGGCGCGCAGACCGCCGATATCCTCGACACGTCGGCATCAGCCGGCCTGCTCAAGACCCTGATAAAGGCCGTTCACGAAGCCGCTCTTGCCGACAGTTTGAACGGTAGAGGGCCGTTCAAAGTGATCGCGCCTCTTGACGAGGCATTCGCCAAGCTCCCGCCGGGCACGCTGGAAGCATTGCTGAATGACACGCAAAAGCTCTCGGCTGTACTCGCCTACCACATCGCTCCGGCCCAGGTGATGGCCGCACAATTCAAGCCAGGTGCAGTGAAGTCAGTGCAGGGCCAGCCCTTGACAGCAACCATCCAGGGCGGCGCGGCCATAATTGACAGCGCGACGATCGTGAGTACCGATAGTGTCGCCGCCACCAGTGCGATCCACATCATCGACGCTGTCGTTCTGCCGAAGTAATCGAGTGAGATGGTCTCAGCTGAGCGCGAATCCCGACCCGCATTTCGATCGCCGGGCGCGATTTTCGACTCCGAAATGACACGTGTCAGGAAGCGGCGGCCGAAGAACATTATGTTCGCTAAACATTTCACGAGCCTCTGTCGCGCTTTCCTGATGCGCAATCAAGCGATGCGGAGCATGAACCCGCGCATGGCGCCTCAGGTGAACAACGTGGCGCAACTAACCGTCGCGCTCGCGCCAGCGATTCATGAGTGCGCATCGGACATCCGTCCTCGCCAGGTCGGTGGTGACGCCGTGATCGAGTCGCATGCCTGAGACATTCCAGCCCACGCTTGCTGCGGCGTCGCCCTCGTATTGGTGCCGTTCAGCCGCCCGTGTACGCTCGCACACGAAACGCGCTCCGCAAAGCCGTCAGTGGCGTGCCGTCGTACGGCACGCATGGCATCACGTAGTCCGAGGTGCCAGCGTATGTCGCGTGGCTTGCGCTGGACGTGCAGCACAAGTCGTCTACGTGCTCGGCCGGCGCGCGTACTTCGGGTATTTCTGGCGGTACCGTGACGCGGACATCATGCACTCGCGGCATGAAGGCCCGCGGCCCGAGAATGCTTATGCGTCGGAACCAGCGGGCGATATCCGCCAGGCGCATACGGGCGTGCCCGTGGTGGATGCGGCGGTGCGCACGCACTACGCTCGCGACATGCCGCACAACCATGGACGCATGTGGTTGACTACCTCCGTGGTACACGCGCGCAAGGTCCACTGGCGCTTCGGCGCCGACTGGTTGTACGGCCACCCGCTCGATGATGAACTGGCCAGCAATCAACTCAGCTGGCGATCGGTTGTGAGCACGGGCAGCAGAAAACCGTATCGATTCAATGCTGACAGCATGGCGTGCTATGCACCCGCGTCGTGGCACAGCCCGGAACGCGTGATCGATCAGCCCTATGACGCCATGGATGCTTTGGCGCGCAAGCCACTGCGGGCGTCGTATCCCGGACCCGGCGCAGGGCTGGACGGTCCAGGCACCGCGGAGCCGAAGCTGTATTCCGATCCGTCGGACGACCTGGACCGTACGCCACCCCTGGCTGCGAGGGTAGCCGGCCGCAACGTCTGGCTCGTGCACCCACGGAACCCTGTCACATTGCCGGCGGTGTGGTGGGCCGGAGTCTCACACGGCCTGAGCCCGGCCGCCGAGTTTCTGACCGTCAATGAAATCCCTTCGTCATGACCGAACCCGTGCACAACGTCGTCACCGAATCGCCGCCGCTGACCGTGCTGTACGACGGCGGCTGTCCAGTATGCCGCCGAGAGATTGGCATCTACCAGCGCCTGCAGCCACTGCGCCCAGATCTTCCGGTGTGCTTTGCCGATGTCAGCGACGCCGCATTCCCGTTGCCATCGGCGCTGCCGCCCGGCACCACGCGCGAGCAATTGCTGGCGCGCTTTCACGTGCGCGGCCGCGACGGTCGATTGCTCAGCGGCGCGCAGGCCTTTCTGGCGCTTTGGGCCGCCTTGCCGGGCTGGCGCTGGCTTGCACTGGCTGGTCGCGCGCCCGGCGCAGCATGGGTGATGGAGCGCTTTTACCTATTCTTCCTGCGGTGGCGGCCCGCGCTGCAGCGCTGGGTATTTCGTCTTGTCCCGTCGGCCCCGGATAGATCGAAATCTCAGGACGACGCGACCCGTTGATGCCATCCCCTTCAGCCTCGGAACACTTGCCATGACAGCGATTGCACTCATTGCAGGCGCCAACGGCGGCATCGGCCGCGCGTTGGCGCACCACTTGCA
>JBIKKL010000717.1:0-2823 GCA_044360365.1 Burkholderiales bacterium
GTCGGGGGTGGACGGGTGAATGGATTGAAGTGCGCCGCAGGTCAGCAGTTGGCACATGAGCGCGCCGAGATCGACCGTCGGCGCTGCAGCGAGCGCTGCGTGCGTGGCCGCCGAAACGGGTTCGCCTGCCCGACATGCATCGAGGAAGGCGCAGCCCGCGGCACAAAGCGGTTCCCAGACGACGGCGGATTCGGGCCGCGTGATCAGAGCGCCTTCACCGTGCCAGTCGAGATCGTCGCCGATCGCCTCGCCCGTTCGATTGCAGCGCCACAGGGTGTAGATCGGCATCGCGTCGAACCATTGCCAGTGCGCAGCCGGGTGGGGAACAAGTACGGCTGCGGCCAACGCCTCCTGATCCATCGCGGCAAGTGTTGCGCCGTCGAGTGGACGAGCGTTCGATGCGACATGCGCTTGCGTCCAGTACCGATCGAGCCGGGCGACGTCCGGCAGGTAGGGGAGATCCCCCGCTGGTTCGAACGTGCGCAGGAAGTCGGCGAATCGAATGCCGTAGTCCACCAGCATGGGGCTGGCGGGCGGATCGAACCGTACGAACTCCGCGGCTGCGGCACGAAACCACTCTTCACCAACGAGCCGAACGACGGCGGGATAGTTCGCCTGCAGCGCATCGATCGCGCTCTTCATGACGCCGTTGCGATAGACCGCGAAGGCCGGTTGCGCCGCAACTTCGGCGATCCAGGCCGGGAGGTCGGTCGCTCGGCCGAGCAGTGCTGCGGCGAACCCACGCTGGAAGTCGATAAGATCGCAGGTGTTCATGAGCTATGCACCGGCCAAGGCTTCTTGCGAAGACGCTTCGAGCAGCGAGGCGGCATGCAGGCGTTCCGCCATGAGATCGGCGAACGCCGGCAGGTTGCCGTCGCGCTCGACGAGTGTGGGGCGTGAGCCACCGCGGGCGATGACGCGCCGATAGAGTTGCCATACGGCATCGTTGACGGGCATGTCGTGACTGTCGATCAGCAGCCCGGCACCGAGGCCGGGGTCGAGCGTGTGACCGGCGAGATGGATCTCATCGACGTGCCGCAGCGGAAAGGCGTCGAGATAGTCCTCGGCACAATAGCCCAGGTTGTTGGCACCCACGTAGACGTTGTTGACGTCGAGCAGCAGGGCGCATCCGGTCGCATGGACGAGTTCCTGCAGGAAGTCGATCTCGTCCCAGTGGGTTCGGGGCAGCGCGAGATAGTGCGCAGGATTCTCGATGGCGATGCGGCAGCCGAGTATGTCCTGCGTTTGCGCGACGTTGTCGACGATGCGCTTGAGCGACTCGTCGGTGCGCGGAAAGGGCAGCAGCTCGGGATAGTACGTACCTTGCAATGTCGACCAGGCAAGATGTTCGGATACGAGCGCAGGGCGCACGCGATCGATCAACGTGCGCAGGCGGCGCAGATGATCGATGGCCGGTGCTTCGTCCGCTGCCAGCGAAAGCCCGACGCCGTGAATCGAGATCTCGTGACGATCGCGAATCGCCTGGAGCCACTCGAGCCGCGGACCGCCGTCGACCATGTAGTTCTCGGCGTGGACCTCGAACCATAGCCCGGGTGCGTGGGCCTCGAGCGCCGAATCGAAATGTTCGGGTTTCAAGCTCAGGCCGGCACCCAGGGTTTGGCTCATGTCGTACTCCGAGTCGGGACGTTCGTCAGGATCAGATGGCCTTCAGCGAGCCCATGCCCTTGGGCGTCTTCATCGAGGCGCAGGTGCCCTTGGCGACATACTTCCAGGCGTTGCCCTGGTAGTCGGTCTTGGAGGTGCCGGCGCAGCTTGTGCCGGGGCCGGCGGCGCAGTCGTTCTGGCCGGCCTTGGAGATGCCGTAGCAGCGCTCCTTCTCGCCCTTGATCGAGGCACCCTTGTCCTGAGCGAGGGCGGCGCCCGATACGAGGGCGGCGAGGGCGACGGCAGTGATTGCGAGTTTGTGGTTTTGCATGGCGAGACTCCTTGAGGATGGGTTTGAGCGACCGTTGCGGCCCCTTCGTGGTGTGCGGCTGCGCGTTCGGTGCAATGGCAAGTACGCGCGCTTCACCGCAACGGTTACAGGTCGGGCACAATTCGGCATGCCGAAAGAATTGGTCGAGAAAGCTGTAACCGAATGACCGCCGAGAGCGAAGTCACCGTGGGTACTGGCGCCGTTGCGGTCGAGGCGCGCGTTCAGCCGAAGTTCGTTGCCGGGCTGGCCGGCGATGTGCGGGCTTATCACGATGCTCTCAAGGCTTTGGCCGTACTGCTGCGAGGTTTCTTGCGCGGGCGGCTCGCGCGGCTGCCGGACGAAGTCGAAGACCTGGTGCAGGAGACGCTGCTCGCGATCCACAACCAGCGCCATACGTACGATGCCGGGCAGCCGCTGACCGCCTGGGTGCATGCGATTGCGCGCTACAAGATGATCGACTTTCTGCGGCGCCGGGCCGGCCGCGAGGCCTTGCACGAACCGCTCGACGACGAACTGGCCGTGTTCGCCAGTTCCGATATCGAGCCTGCAGATGCAAAGCGCGATCTCGACGGTTTGCTTGCGACATTGCCGGATCGGCATCGCCTGCCGATCGTGCACGTAAAGATCGAGGGCCGCTCCGTGGCCGAGTCGGCGAAGCTCACGGGCATGTCCGAGTCGGCCGTAAAGGTCGGCGTACATCGGGGACTGAAGGCATTGGCAGCACTGATACGGAGACGCGATGAAGACGGATGATCTCGTGGCGATGCTGGCTCGAAATGCCGAGCCGGTGGCGGCAAAGCAGGGCCGCGGCCGCTGGGTTGCCATCGGCGCTGCGGCGCTCCTCGCGAGTTTCGTGCTGATGGCGGCGACGCTGGGCTTGCGCCCCG
>JBIKKL010000718.1:0-2819 GCA_044360365.1 Burkholderiales bacterium
AATGCTACAGAAGCGACGACCTACGGACGGTTCAAAACCGCTTCGCCCCGAGATACGCCCCGCCCAATAGCACGAAGCTGTTGATCCAGAACACCGGCCCCATGCCGAATGCAGAGCCCAGCGCGCCGAAGACGAGCGGCACGACCATGTGGGTCAGATTGTTGGCCATGGTCCGTACCCCGTTCGCTTCGCCGGCTCGACCGGTGGGGGACCGGTTGTAGCAGATCATCATCGTGAGCGGCTGGCCGCAGCCCAGGCCGAGCCCCATGACGAACGCAGCCGCGATGAGAAACCCGACGTTCTCGAAGAAGGGAAGTGAGCCGAAGGCGACGGCGCCCAGCGCCATGGCCCAGCCGAGCACCAGGTTGTCGCCATAACGCTTCGTCAGACGAGGGATGAACACGCGCACGACCAGCGTGGCCACGCCGAACGCGCTGATGATCACCCCGATCATCGTCGCGGACAGCCCGATGCGCGTGCCGTAGATCGGCATGAAGAACGTGAAGAGATCCCAACCCGTCACGCATGCCCCGCTCGCCAGAAAAATCGCCAGCAGGCTCTTGTTTCGAAGCAGATCGAGGATGCTGCGCTTGCCTGTTTCTCCGCTGCCTGGCTTGAGGCTGGCGGGCACCCGTTTGCGATCCAGTAGCGCGAGGGTCGGCACGACCAGGATCAGGGCCAGGATCGCATAGGCCCATCGAGCCCCGACGTGATCCACGGCGTACCCCACGACCAGTGGCCCGACCAGGCTCGCAATCGAGTAGCCCATCGACAGGGTGCTGAAGTTGAACGCGCGCTTCTCGGGCGTACTCATCGCACCGACGAGCGCTTGCGCAGCGACATTGAAAATGGAGAAACTGCCTCCGGCCAACGCCGCGGAGACGAACAAGGCAGGCAGCCCATGCCAAACGGCGGGGATCACCAGCGCCGCAACGAGCGTAATACTGCCGTACAGCATCGGCAGTCGATGCCCGACCCGATCTGCCACCCGGCCGGCCTGAACCGACAAGAACATCGGCATGACGGCATACAAAGAAATCAGAAGGCCGATGACGAACGGCGAGGCATGCAGCGCCAACGCATAGAGCGAGATGAGGATGCGGCTGCCGCCGAAGCTCACATGGACGAGTACGACGATCGCGGTTGCGAAATAGATCGGATCGAGTCGGCGCGAAGACTTTGAACGTTCGCTCACGGACCGAGCACTCCTTCGCGGCGACGCGCACTAATATCCAAGCGGGGCCATCGAAGTCGAGGGAACGTCGCGACCCGCTGTCACTACGGATACTCTCGGGAGCAACGCCCCGTGGTCACTTGCCCAAAAGCCCTGCGCAACGCTGAACGGCAACCTCGCATGCAGCCGGTGTGCATCGCTACGCGGCAGGAATGGTCGACTTGAACGACTCCCGCGCCATGAGCCGCTCGCCGTAGGGCACCAGCCCGGGAAACTTGGCGCGCCAGTCGTAATCCTTCATGGCCAAATCGATGTAGAAGATCGCGTAGCCGGCACAGATATCGGCCAGGCTGAACTGGTTCTCGTGCAGCCAGGTCCGGCCCTCGATGGCTTGCTCGAGCACGGCCAGCGAGCGCTCCAATTTGCCATATTGTCGCGGCATCCATTCGGCGCGACGCTCCGGATCGTTCATCGGACCGAGGTCATGTGAAATGTAGACGATCACCTCGGCGAGCCCGTCCCCGAGGGCCTCGTAGCGCTTGACCGCGATGCGGCCGGGGAAATCCGCGGGAACGAGTCGCGGCTCGGGCATGAGGCCATCGAAGTATTCGCCGATCACCACCGAGTCGTACACGACGTCCCCATCGTCCAGGACCAGGACCGGAATCTTGCCCAGCGGGTTCATTTGCGGCACCGGCGAGCCCGGCACGTTCGGCCGCTGAACCACGTAGTCGACCGGAACGCCCTTTTCGGCGGCGATGACGCGAACCTTGCGCACGAACGGACTGCCTGCGGACCCCAAAATCTTCATTTCATTGCCTCCCCTGCTGACAACGGCACGCAACGTGGATGCCGTCTTACCGCTCGTTGACTCGGTATGGAACGTAGACCCGTCAAACCGCCCGAAGATTGGGCGCGTCGGGCCGAGCGTCTTCGCTCGCCTTCGATTTTAGATCTTCGAGGAACTCGACCAAAGCAGTCTTCGGATCGGCACGATCGGAACTGATCATGCTGATGCCCCATTGATCCAGCACGGCCTCCTGCACCGGATTGGGCCGCGGCACGAAGATGTAGGAGCGGGGTCGCACGGAATACTTGCCGTGCAGCTTCCATAGCTTGTCGAGCTTGTAGAAGAGATACCGCAGACTGACATCGGAGAGCGAATAGCCGATGAACAGCACCGATCTCGCGAGCACGTCCGAGCGCAGCTTGATGTCGAGCGGAGATTCGAACTCGAGACGCTCGAAGTAGCTCGATTCGTCCAGGACGAGGGAGCGGTCGTCGTCGAAGTCGCCATGGAACTTCACGATCTGCGTCGCGCCCTCGCGGATGCGCACGAGATCGGTCACGTTGGTGATCTTGCTGAAGGGCCGCTGGTAGTGGTCGAAGGCTATTTCGAGCCAGCGGTCGTAATTCGTGGTGTAGATGATCGGAAAATCGGTTTCGACGATCAGACGATGGGCGTCGGATTCCCCGATGTTTACGGCGTCCGAGTGCCAGGTGCGATCCATCCAGCTGCGCAAGCCGCCCAGGCTGCCCGTCTTGATCTTGTAGTACTCGGCAAGCGCGAGATAGTCGCCGAACGTGCTGAACTGGCTGGCCTCGAAGCCGAGGTCTTCGGCCATCTTCGCGATGAGACCTTTCC
>JBIKKL010000719.1:0-2816 GCA_044360365.1 Burkholderiales bacterium
TCCTCGACCAAGTCTCAATCCTCTGCCGCCGTCGCCACCTAAGCGCAAACACCGAGCAGGCGTACCGGTACTGGATTCGGCAGTTCATATTCTTCCACGGACGGCAACATCCGAAAACGATGGGCGCGCGGGAGGTCGAAGCTTTCCTAAATCATCTTGCCGTCAACCGCGAAGCCGCCGCCTCAACGCAATCCCAGGCACTCAATGCACTGGTCTTCCTTTACGGATCTGTTTTAGGCCGACCCCTTGGGCCCATGTCTGGCCTCAAACGGGTTCAGCGTCGCCACAGGATCCCTGTGGCCCTCACAAAGGGAGAGGTCAAACTGGTGCTTTCCCTCATGCACGGCACTCCCCAAATCATGGCTGAACTCATGTACGGAGCGGGTCTCCGCGTACACGAGTGCGTCACGTTGAGAGTCAAGGACGTCGACTTCGCCGCCAGCACGATCTCAGTACGCAATAGCAAAGGAAACAAAGACCGAACCACGGTTCTGCCAGAATCAATCAGCGTCGCGCTACAACGCCATCTACTTCGGGTCGCGACCCTACATCGGGACGATCTATCGCGTGGTGCAGGATTAGCACCGATGCCCGATGCGCTCAGGCGAAAGTACCCAGCCGCCTCGGCGTCCTGGGCGTGGCAATACGTCTTTCCCTCGAAGGTAATTCGTCCCTGGGGCAAAACAGGTCGTCTCGCGCGTTGGCATGCCTCCGATTCCACGGTGCAGCGCGCATTCAAAGAGGCGGTCACGCAGGCTCAGATCGCCAAGCACGTCAGTATCCATTGCCTTCGGCATTGTTTTGCCACGCACCTGCTATCGGCGGGTACGGACATTCGAACAATTCAACTACTTCTCGGTCACCGAAGCCTACAAACAACAATGATCTATGCGCAGGTACTTGAGGCGACACGGAAGGTGACGAGCCCGCTTGATCAGCTGTAGCGAGTGGCGGCAGTCATCCTCGGAGGAGGATCTTATTTGCTCAAATCGGGGGCGAGGATCTGCGAAGTTTGAGACACATCGGCCGTCTACATAGCGCCAACGATAACGAGAGAGATGATTTAACTCTTTGATTTTTAGTGCTGAATGCAGGAATCGATCCCGAGACCTTCTGATTACAAAGCCCCGGAGACAGATCCGGCTCCGCGATTGGAAGTTCGGCGCGCACCGTCCTCTTACGTCTACTTGGCGTCTACACCAAAGAAAAGGGCTTAGAGATCTCTCTCTAAGCCCTTGATTTCTGGTGCTGTTGGCGGGACTCGAACTCGCGACCTACTGATTACGAATCAGTTGCTCTACCAACTGAGCTACAACAGCGAAGACCGCGATTATATGTGCGGGCGACTCTGGCCAGCAATCATGATCATTCGCTTCTCGGCTTGGATCGGACCCTGACGACGATATCCACGCCATCCGCGACCAGTCCGGGTGGCAAGTCCGGCATGCGGCTCAGTTCGAGTTGCTCGCATGCGATATCGGTCAGCTGGCCTGTGTCGACATCGTAAAAGTGATGGTGCGGCGCGGTGTTCGAATCGTAGTAGACCTTGCCCGGATGAGCGATGACTTCACGAATGAGCCTGCGTTCGGAAAAAAGATTCAGCGTGTTGTAGACCGTAGCCTTCGATGTGGTCGGATCCTCTCGATTGGCGAGACACCAAACCTCTTCGGCCGAAACATGCTGGGGCCGCGAAAACAGTATTCGCGCGATGGCAATGCGCTGCCGCGTCGGGCTCAAGCCGTGCCGCCGCAGAAACGCTGCAGCAGATTCGAATGATTCGCAATAAGTCGCCATGGCACTGAAGTATAAGCAAAAGGGCTATATCTTTTCAACGACTATCCGAGTGCGAACCGACGATTCGCGCTCACCGCGGCGGCAGCGCGCAAGGTTGACCCGTTCGTTCCAGGCAACCTACCGCTTATCGGTTGTGCCTGGATCGGCCCGTTCGCCCAGCCGTAAGATCGAACGCGACTGTCCCTAAGGCTTTTCCATTATGCGCATTCTCCGCGGCTTTACCTTGATCGAACTGATGATTGTCGTCGCGGTGGTCGCCTTGCTTGCCGCCGTGGCTTATCCCTCGTATCGCACCCATGTCGCGAAATCCCAGCGCTCCCAGGGTCAACAACTGCTTTCGGACGTTTCGCAACGACAAGAGCAGTTCCTTCTGGATCGGCGCCAGTATGCAACGGTCTTCGGCGCGGGCGCGGGCGGACTTGGCCTTGCCCTGCCAGACGGCGCAAAGTACGACGCACCCGATTTCACCGGCGTGAACAACGGCGTCACGCCACCCAACTACACGATCTGCATGAGTCCATCCGCAGGTTCCGCCCTCGCCGCCCGCAACGACGGGCGCTTGTGCATCAACAGCCAGGGCCAGCAGTGGCGCGAAGCGCTGCCGGGCAACGGAGCGTTCGACGCCGGTACCGATTGCGCCTGGACCAACAGCGCATGCAGACTCAGCAACGAATCCTAGCCACTCGACAAACGCGCCCTCGCCTTCGCACATGACCCGGCACCCGATCCTTCAACGCGGCTTCACGCTGATCGAACTGATGATCACGCTCGTGATCGCAGTCATCGCGATCACGGTCGGTGCGCCCTCGCTGACGGAATTCGTTGCAGCCCAACGCGTGCGTACGACCGCGTCGGATCTGGTGGGGGATATGGCACTGGCCCGCGCCGAGGCTATCAAGGAAAGCCGCCAGGCAATGCTCGAGCGCCTCCCAGGCGGCACCAGTACCTGGAAGGACGGCTGGCGGATCTGCGTCGACATCAACAGCAACGGCACTTGCGACAATGCAGAGGTCAGGAAGGCG
>JBIKKL010000720.1:0-2814 GCA_044360365.1 Burkholderiales bacterium
CCATGAGCAGCTTGCGCGGCACCTGCGGTACGCCTTCGTAGCCCAGCACGTTGCCGCGCGTATGCAGGCGGACCTTTTCCCAGGCGCCGATCGAGTACACCGGTACCCGGATGCGGTCGAGATGCCAGTACGCGGAACGGCTGCGATAGAACGCATCGTCGAACCGATGGCGCATCGTTTCGCCCGCGACATCGAAGTTCATGACATTCGGCGGGGGTGGATGCTCGAACGGGAGGTTGTTGAGGTGAATCTGGCGTGCAGCCCAGTTGGTCACGAACTCGTGACTGTAGAGGCCGCCGTGCCAAGCGAAGTCGCGGTAGAGATCGACCAGGCCGTCGTAAGGTGCGATGCACTTGAGGGCGGTCGGCTGCTGGATGGCTGCGAGCCATTGGACCATCGCGTAATAGCTCTGGCCCAGCATTCCGACGCGGCCATTGGACCAGGGCTGCGCACCGGACCATTCGATGGCGTCATGAAGATCGCGCTGCTCGTCTGGGCCAAGGAAGTCCCACTGTCCCTCGGTACTCTCGCCTGTACCACGCGCGTCGACACGCACCAGGGCGTAGCCGCGATCGACCCACCACGCGTAGTCGGAGGTTTCACGAAAGCGGAACGCGGGGTTCGACGGCAGATGATCGAGCTTCTTGGGATATGCAGAGAACAACAAGAGCACCGGGTGGGGACCGTCGCGGCGCGGGCGGTAGACATCCGCCGAGAGTCGCGTGCCGTCGCGCACGACGATGTGCACGTTGCGTTCGAGCACGAGGCGCTCATTCGGCTCGACCCGATGCGTGTATCCATGACCAGGCGGAAATCCCGGCGTGAAAGGGATGTCGACCGCCCCCGGAATCGTGTCGTCATGCGCAGTCATGAGCGTGTCGCGCTTGTGCGCCGGTAGTCGTTGTCCCGGCGATTGTAGCGCTGCCCCAACGAAGGACGCACGGCATCAAGGTGCCCTGCGGTCGGGCAGGCATCGGCTCGGGAGCGACGCGCTCCAAATGCTGCCGATCTCATCCGCAGAGCCATTGCGAGCGGGCGCGACGCTGGGGGGGGCGGCAGGGGGCTTCCAGCCACAGTACGAAGGTGTCTGCGGGCGGCGCCTGGAGAACGACTTCGTACTCGAAGAGCTCGTCGCGGCGAAACCCGGTGACACGAATCGCGTCGCCGGGACGATGGCGGCCAAGCAGCAACTCCCAGTTCGAGGCGGTGCAGCGTATGCCGTCGATGGCGATCAGCACGTCGCCCGCCGACAAGCCGGCCTTCTGTGCGGGACCGTCGTCGAACACCTGGCCGAGTCTTGCTTCCCCATTGCCGGGATCGACGCGCGCGCCGAGCACTGCGCGCGAGGCGGCGTTCCTGGGACGGGGTGCGGAGCCGACGCTACCCCGATCGGCATTGGAAGTTGCAGGGTCGATTCGAAAGCCCACGCCGACGCTTCGCAGCAGTGGCGCCCAATCGATATCGCTGGTCGAGCGCAGCATGCGGTCGAAGAAGCGTCGCAGCGACACACCGGTGACCCGTTGGGCGAGCGTTTCGATTTCGTCTTCGCCGACCCCGCGGCCAGTACGGCCGTACTCGTTCCAAAGTGCTTGCATCACGTCGTCGAGGGAACGCTTGGCGGCTGTTGCCTTGCGTATCGTCAGATCGAGCGCGAGGGCGATGAGAGCCCCCTTGGCGTAATAGCTTACGACGGCGTTCGGTGCGTTCTCGTCCTGCCGATAGTATTTGACCCAGGCGTCGAAGCTCGACTCGGCAACGGTCTGCTTCAGCCGCCCGCTGCCGCGCTGAACGGTCGTCATGGTGCGCGCGAGTGCCTTGAGGTACTGCACCTCGGTCATCAAGCCGCAGCGCACGAGGGTGAGATCGTCGTAGTACGAAGTGATGCCCTCGAACGCCCAGAGCAGACGGGTGTAATTTTCCTGTGTCAGATCGTATGGCGTGAAGGCGGCGGGCTTGATTCGCTTGACGTTCCAGGTATGGAAATACTCGTGGCTCGCAAGGCCGAGGAACGTGAGGTAGCGGTCGTCCTGGGTTTCGGTGTTCGCGCGTGGCAGATCCCAGCGGCTGCAAAGAAGTGCGGTCGATGCACGGTGCTCCAGCCCGCCGTAGCCGTCCCCGACGGCCATGACGAGGAAGACATAGCGCTGCATCGGGGCTTTGCCGCCGAAGAGATCGATCTGATGCTCGCAGATGCGCTTCAGGTCGCGGGCGAGTCGTTCGAGATCGGCGTCGTGCCGGCCGGTGATCGCGATGTCGTGCGGCACGCCGCGCGCACGAAACGTGATGAGCGCGAACGTCCCCATCTCCACCGGATGGTCGATGAGTTCGTCGTAGTTCTCGGCGCGGTACTTGCCGAAGCCGTGGCGCTTCGCGCCGGCAATGGGGAGCGACGTGGCGATTCGCCAGTTCCGGTAGGCGCTGCCGCTCGGGCGCTCGATGGTGACGACGCACGGTGATGCTTCCTGACCCTGTGCCGCGAGAAACACACTCGTGCCGTTGAAGAACGCGTGGGTGGTATCTACGTGCGCGCCGCGCACCGAGAGATCCCACGCGTAGACAACGTAGCTGAGGGTGATCGGTCCGGCGCATGGCGCTGCCTGCCATGTGTGTTTGTCGATCTTTTCCAGTGCGACGAGGTTGTCGCCGCAGCGAGCACGGATCGTCACGATATTGCGGGCGAACTCCCGGATCATGTAGCTGCCGGGTATCCACGCAGGCAGACTGAATCGCTGACCGTCCGGATTCGGTTCGCGTACCGTGAGATCCACTTCGAAGATGTGCGCTTCGGAACGACTGGGTCGGATTCGATAGTGG
>JBIKKL010000721.1:0-2804 GCA_044360365.1 Burkholderiales bacterium
CCTCGCCGGTGATCGGTTCGACCAGCACCGCAACGACCTCCTTGTTGTTTGCGGCAACCTGCCTGACCGCCGCAATGTCATCGTAGGGGACGCGGGCGAACCCGGCCAGCAGCGGCTCGAATCCAGCCTGTACCTTGCGACTTCCGGTCGCGGTCAGGGTTGCCATCGTGCGGCCGTGGAAGCTGCCTTCGGTGACGATGATGGTCGGGACTTCGACCCCCTTCTTGTGGCCATGCAGGCGGGCGAGCTTGATCGCCGCTTCGTTGGCTTCGCACCCGGAGTTGCAGAAAAACACGTTGTCCATTCCGGACAATTCGCACAAGCGGTCCGCGAGTTTCTCCTGCAGCGTGATGTTGAAGATGTTCGACGTGTGAATCAGATTGAACGCCTGATCCGAGATCGCCTTGGCGAGCTTGGGATGGCAATGCCCGACGCTGATTACGGCCACACCGGCCAGGGCGTCGAGATACCGTTTGCCCGCGCCGTCGATGAGGAAAACGCCTTCGCCTTTCGTGAAAGCGAGCGGCTGCCGTGCATAGGTGCTCATGACGTGCGACATGGCTGGTTCCAGGTGAATGAACGGGAAAACCACTACATTTAGCCGAATCGTCCGCCCGGTGCAAGCAGGGGAAGCGACTCGCCGGGGTAGACGGCGCGAGTCGTGTCGTCGCGCGACGGTACGGCTCGTGTCCTCGGTGCATCGTGCCTGACTTCGCTGAGCGGTTCTGGCCTTATCGAGACTGTGGTGCTGCTACGCACGGATCGCGTCCAAACAGAAATCGCTCGACCGTGGTGCCGGTCGAGAAAGATGCGTCTGCTAGAATTCTGCGGATGAATCACGATGCTCGGTCGGGCACGCCCGCGGCGCCCGAAATCGTCATACTCGGCATGACCGTATCCAGTCGAAAGTTTCGCCCCAGCGACTGGGCCGAGCGATTGTGCGGGATGATGTCGATATTCGGCGAGGACCGGCTGCTTTCCTATTCGCCGTATCTCAAGCCCATCGTGGCCGATGGGCTCACGTGCGTGGTGGTAGACGCAAGACTGGAGGCGCTGGATCCGCCGGCCTTCAACTTCCTGATGGACTTTGCCCGGGATAACGAACTCAAGATGCGTCCCGGGCGGGATCCGAATGTCGTCGGCGATCAGAAGCCCGACCTGGAGCGGCGGGTGCCGGAATCGCAGTCAGACTGCACGTGCTGAAACGGGCCCCTAGGCTTGGGCGCCGGCCATTGCCTTGACGGCTGCAGACAGTCGGCTCTTGTTCCGTGCCGCCATGTTCTTGTGGACGATGCCTTTGCCGGCGGTGGAATCGATCATGCTCGACGCGGATTGCAAAGCGGACTGTGCTGCCGACTTGTTGCCCTCGGAAATGGCTTTGCGGACGCGCTTGATCGCGGTGCGCATGCGGGAACGAAGACTGGCGTTGTGCTCCCGAAGAACCTCGCTCTGGCGGGCGCGCTTCTGGGCGGACTTGATGTTTGCCATGAATACCTCAGGGAAGCGGAAAAAAGGGTGAAAGCATACGTTCGTTGGTGCACTTTGGCAAGGCCGATCGAAGGAGGCGGGCGGATTGCCGCCTGCGCGTTCGAACATCGGGTTGTGCTGCCCTTGCACCGGACTCAAGGCGTCACATGAACCTGCTCAAGGCCCTCGCAACGGTCAGCAGCATGACCCTCCTTTCGCGCGTGCTCGGCTTCGCGCGCGATGTCGTCATCGCCCGGACGTTCGGCGCCGGCATGATGACCGACGCGTTCTTCGTTGCTTTCAAGATCCCCAACCTGCTGCGAAGGCTGTTCGCAGAAGGGGCATTTTCCCAGGCGTTCGTCCCGGTGCTTGCCGAGTACAAGAATCGTCAGGGCATGGAAGCCACCCGGCAGCTGGTGGACCAGGTCGCCACCTTGTTGTTTCTGGCGCTGCTGGTGGTCACCGCGATCGGCATGCTCGCAGCACCCCTCGTCATCTACGTGACGGCTCCGGGATTCGCCGGCGACCCCGACAAGCAGCGGCTGACCATCGATTTGTTGCGCATCGTTTTTCCGTACATCCTGTTCATATCCCTGACCTCGCTGGCGGGCGGGATACTCAACACGTTCAGCCGGTTTTCGGTGCCGGCGTTTACGCCCGTATTGCTCAACGTGAGCTTCATCGGCTTCGGGGTTTTTCTTGCGCCGTACTTCGCGCCGCCGGTCGAAGCGCTTGCCTGGGCCGTCTTCGTCGGTGGCGTGGCCCAACTCGCCTTTCAGCTGCCTTTCCTTGCGCGACTGGGGATGCTGCCGCGATTCCGGCTCAGATTCGACGATCCCGGAGTCTGGCGAATTCTGCGTCTGATGGCCCCGGCCGCCTTCGGCGTGTCGATCGCGCAGATCAGCTTGCTCATCAACGTGGCCTTTGCTTCGTTTCTGGCGACCGGCAGCGTTTCATGGCTCTATTACGCGGATCGGCTGATGGAGTTTCCAAGCGGCATGCTCGGGGCGGCGCTGGGTACCATCCTGCTGCCCAGTTTGGCCAAACACCACGCGAACGCCGCCCCCGAGGAGTATTCGCGCCTTCTCGATTGGGGGTTGCGGCTCACCTTCCTGCTTGCGCTGCCGGCAGCCGCAGCCCTAGCCGTGCTGGCGGTGCCTTTGGTGTCGACGCTGTTCATGCACGGTGCTTTCGGCGCTCACGATGTCCTCATGACTCGAAACGCCGTGGTCGCCTATAGCGTCGGGCTGGTGGGCATCATCCAGGTGAAGATCCTCGCCCCAGGGTTCTATGCGCGCCAGAACGTCAGGACACCCGTCAAGATCGCCGTGCTGACC
>JBIKKL010000722.1:0-2803 GCA_044360365.1 Burkholderiales bacterium
CACGGCAGGGACAAAGTCGCTCTTCTGCATGAAGCTTGCTTCCGGCAAATCATCCATGACCGTACCTCGGCGAGCCAACACGTGAAGATGACGCTCCTCGATGCGCGCCATAAGCAGGCGATCGACGATACGCTTCGCTGTTGAAGGATCTGGAACAAGGAAATAGATTCTGCGCATCGTGGATCCCCACTGTTTATGCAAGTCCGAATCCCCCCCGAACAGGCCCGTTCATCGAACACTGAACTGAATGACGATCTGCGGATCGTCACGTCGACTGCCTGTTCATCCAAAGAGATGGGACACCCGAGAGCACGATAGGACCGATGGCTCGTCCAGGTCTGTGCGCTCCCACACTCACTGCGTGACCTCGCTCGAACTTCCCTCGTGCGGACAGGCCCCGAGACTCCCTCGCACTATGAAGGCTGTCGCACCGACCACGCCCTGATAGGGGCATAGCATGCTCAAAGGAGTTGACTACGAGACGGCCGGCCTGATTCGATCAAGCCCGATACGCTTGCGCCGCGCCCATGCCGGTCCGCTCGTGGTCATTGTCCATCGAGGACTTTCACCAATCCCATCACGCCAGGCACTTTGGGGCTCGACCAGCGATGGAGTAGACGCAATGAACGCATCCCGAGTAGCAGCGATCGCACTGTTGGTCGCCGGCATCCTAGGTCCGGCATACGGCGGCTTCACCTACCCCCACAAGACCCAGGCGGCCAGACTGGGATCGATCGAGTTGTCGTTCATCGAGAAGGAAACCGTCAATGTTCCGATCTGGGCCGGCGTCGGTGCGATCGTGATCGGCGGGGTCCTCCGCTTCGTTGGACGAAGAAAACCGTAGCAGTTAAAGCGTGGCTGCCTTCATCCGACTGGGCCAGTTGCCACGACGTACTCGGGTTCGCGGGCTTGCCGCGAGAAACTCCCGATCCCGACGCTGCGTGCGTTCGCGTACATATCGACACGAGCAATCGATGTAGCCTGCCTCGACTATGCACCCAACGTCGAAGGCACCTGCAGCCATCGCGCAGACGACGCCGCAGGCGCTTGCGCTGTCGGGCACGTGGACGGCACGGGGCCTGCGCGATCTCGGCTCGGAACGCGGCCTGCCACTGCCTCAATGCCAAACAGGACTCGCACTCGACGCTGCGGACATCGAGGCGCTCGACACTGCCGGGGCCTGGGTGCTGCATCGATGGCAGCAGCAGTTGCGTGCACAGGGTTGCGTGGTACGTCTCACTGGTCTGCGTCCTGGATTTGCGACGCTGCTGGCCGCCGTGGAGCACGAGGCGTCCCAGTTCGAAGATTCCCCGCCGCAGGGTGCTTCCTTGTCCACATCCAGACTCAATGTCCTGGGGACGAGCGCTGTCGCCGGCCTTCGACAGGGATTCGATCTGCTCGCCTTCATCGGCGAATGCGCAATCGCGCTCGGACGTTGCTTCGTCCATCCCGCGCGCCTGCGAATTCGTCCAATCCTGTACAACCTGCGCACCGCAGGAGTCGATGCTCTCCCCATCGTTGGACTGCTGTCCTTTCTGCTCGGAATCGTGGTGGCCTACCAGGGCGCTGACCAGTTGCGCCAATACGGCGCCAACATCTTCGTGGCAGATCTCATCGGCTTCTCCATGCTGCGCGAGTTCGCACCACTGATCACTGCCATCATCATTGCTGGACGATCCGGCTCAGCATACACCGCCCAGATCGGCACGATGGCCGTCACCGAAGAGATCGACGCCATGCGAACCATCGGCATTGCGCCTCTGGAGCTGCTGGTACTGCCGAAAATCATCGCCTTGCTGATCGCCCTGCCCTTGCTCACGATATTCGCAGACGTTCTAGGTGTCTTCGGCGGCATGATCATGGCACGCGCTCGGCTGGGCGTCAGCTTCGGCGATTTCCTCGATCGCTTCGCCGTGGCGATCAGCGTAACCGCCCTGTTGATCGGGATCGGAAAAGCGCCGATCTTCGCTTTGATCATCGTGGTGATCGGCTGCTTTCAGGGATTCCGTACGACCGGCGGCGCCGACAGCGTCGGCCGCCAAACCACCCGCAGCGTCGTCCAGTCGATCTTCCTCGTGATCGTCGCCGATGCGGCACTCTCCGTCGTGTTCAGCGCCCTCGATCTCTGAGATGAGCCGCACAACGACACTGCACGCCCCCGTCATCAGCCTCGAGAAGGTCTCGACGCGCTTCGGCACGCACGTCGTCCATTCGGAACTGGACCTCGAAGTACGCCAGGGCGAAGTGTTCGCACTGGTAGGCGGCAGCGGCTCCGGCAAATCGACGCTGTTGCGTGAAATGATCCTGCTCCAACGTCCGGACTCCGGCACGATTCGGATACTCGGCCAGGATCTGACGACGCTAAGCGAAGACGATGCGCTCGAACTGCGCCTGCGGTGCGGCGTCATGTTTCAGCATGGCGGACTGTTTGGCGCCCTCACCGTGACCGAAAATCTCGGCTTGCCGCTGCGCGAGCACACGCTCCTCGACGACCCGATGATCGACGAGATCGTCGCCTGGAAGCTCGCGATGACCGGGCTCGATCCGAAGGTCGGGGCGCAGTATCCGGGCGAGCTGAGCGGGGGCATGCTGAAGCGCGCCTCACTCGCGCGCGCCATTGCGCTCGATCCGGAGCTGCTTTTTCTCGATGAACCCACCGCCGGACTGGATCCGGCGAGTGCGGAAAGCGTCGAGCTACTCGTGGGCAAACTGCGTGAACTCTTCGACCTGACCATCGTCATGATCACGCACGACCTCGACCTCATGTGGAACGTGACCGACCGAGTCGCCGTCCTCGATCGAG
>JBIKKL010000723.1:0-2798 GCA_044360365.1 Burkholderiales bacterium
GAAGAAGACAAGAAGCCCGCCAATCTCCTCGACCGCATCGTCGACGGCGCGGTAAACAAGTATTTGTCCGAAGTGACGCTTCTCGGCCAGCCGTTCGTGAAGGACGACAAGCAGAGTGTGGAGAAGCTGCTGAAGAGCCGGGGGGCGACGGTGCACGCTTTCCACATGTTCGTCTTGGGCGAAGGGATCGAAAAGAAGAAGACCGACTTCGTGGCGGAGGTCATGGCCGCAGCGGGTCAAGCGTGAGCTCGGATTCTTCTCCGCCAGCGATGTCGGCACCGTCGGAGCAGCATCCGGTCGGTGCCGATGCCGAAGGTCCGCGCAGTCCGGCGTATCGTCGGGTGCTGGTCAAGCTATCCGGGGAAGCCCTGATGGGGGGCGACCCCTACGGAATCAACCGGGAAGTCATCGAACGCATCGTCGACGAGATCGCCGGTATCCTTCGGCTGGGCGTTGAAGCGGCTGTCGTCATCGGTGGCGGCAACATCTTCCGCGGTGTCGCGCCGGCAGCCGAGGGCATGGACCGCGCGACCGCAGATTACATGGGCATGCTCGCTACGGTCATGAACGCCCTGGCGTTGCAGGATGCGATGCGGCGCGTGAATCTGGCCAGTCGCGTGCAGTCTGCCTTGAATATCGAACAGGTCGTCGAGCCGTACATTCGGGGCAAGGCAATGCGGTACCTCGAAGAAGGCAAGGTCGTGATTTTTGCCGCCGGAACGGGCAATCCCTTCTTCACCACGGATACGGCAGCCGCGCTGCGCGGCATGGAAATGAATGTCGACATCGTGCTCAAGGCAACGAAGGTCGACGGTGTCTACACCGATGATCCGAAGACCCACCCGGACGCCATGCGCTACAAGCGGCTGAGCTTCGACGAGGCCATCACTCGCAAACTGCGGGTCATGGACGCGACGGCACTGACGTTGTGCCGGGATCAGAAGCTTCCCATCAATGTGTTCAGCATTTTCAAGCCCGGCGCGCTGCGGCGCGTGATCATGGGCGAAGACGAAGGGACGTTGGTTACCTGGAAGCCGGAGGTGCGTGATGAGCGTTGCTGAGGTGCGAAATACGGCCGAACAGAAGATGCACAAGAGCATCGAGGCGCTGAAGAATGATCTTGGCAAGGTGAGAACGGGACGTGCGCATACGGGGTTGCTCGATCATGTGATGGTCGACTACTACGGAAATGCGACACCGATTCCGCAGATCGGCAGCGTCTCGCTTATGGACGCCAGAACACTCGCCGTGACCCCCTGGGAGAAGAAGCTCCTTCCTGCCGTCGAGAAAGCGATACGCGACTCGGATCTCGGGCTGAATCCTGCATCCGACGGTGAGCGGGTGCGGGTGCCGATGCCGGCCCTGACCGAAGAACGTCGGCGCGATCTGACTTGCTGAAGAAGAAGGAAATTCCCGAGGACCAGGAGCGCAAGGGTCAGGATGATGTGCAAAAACTGACCGATCGGTTCATCGTGGACATCGACAAGATCCTGCAACAGAAGGAAGCGGACCTGCTGGCCGTTTGACCGTCTGAACCTGGGAGGCTCAGCGTTGTTCACGAGTTCTACCGTGGCCATCCCCGAGGTGGCAGCCGTTCCGCGTCATATCGCCATCATCATGGACGGCAACGGGCGCTGGGCCAAGAAGCGGCATCTGCCTCGCGTTGCCGGGCACAGAAAGGGCGCTGAAGCCGTCCGGGCGACCGTGCGGGCATGTGCCGAGCGTGGGGTTGAGTTCCTGACGGTATTCGCGTTCTCCAGCGAGAACTGGCGCCGCCCACCGGAAGAGGTGTCCTTTCTGATGGATCTGTTTGTCAGCGCGCTCGAACAGGAAGTTGCTCGTCTGCACGAGAACAGCATCCGGTTTCGCGTCGTCGGCGACCTTTCTCGCTTCAGTCCGAAGATCCAGACCCTGATCGGCGACGCCGAAGTCCTTACTCGCGACAATCAGCGGCTTACGCTCACGGTCGCGGCGAACTACGGCGGTCGCTGGGATCTCCTGCAGGCGTTCAAGCGCATGAGCGCGGAGCGCCCCGAGTCGAGCCTGACATTTACCGAATCCGATTTGACGCCATACCTCGCCATGAACTACGCGCCGGAGCCCGATCTTTTCATTCGCACCGGGGGCGAGCAGCGCATCAGCAACTTTCTGCTGTGGCAGTTGGCCTACGCCGAACTTTACTTCACCGAGACCCTCTGGCCTGACTTCGATGCGGGAGCCCTGGACACAGCGATCGCGTGGTATCGTGGTCGGGAACGTCGATTCGGCCGCACCAGCGAGCAGCTCCAGCACGGCAACACCGAACGGCTCGCCCGAGCCGCCGGCACCGGCTAGACGGCGTCGCTGTGCTCCTGCCCCGAATCCTGACCGCCCTCGTATTGATCCCACTCTTCCTTGCTGCGTTGTTCGGATTGCCGCAGCACTGGTGGGGTGCCGCCATGCTCGGGATTGTCGCGTTGGGCAGTATGGAATGGGGGCGTCTGATTGCCCTGTCGAGACGTGGAAGCGTGGTCTTTTGCGCCGGTGTGCTTGCGGCGTGTGCGCTCGTCGCATCGAGCACACTGGTGCCGGACGCCGGTTTCGTCGTGCTCGGCGCTGCACTCGTCCTCTGGGTGGCATTCATTCCGCTCTGGCTGCGCGGGAAGACGGCGCCCTCGAAGATCGTACTCCTGGCCACAGGGGTGGTGGTGCTGGTGTCTGCCTGGTACGCGTTGTTCGCACTTCAGGTGTCCGCTCCGCGACTGCTCGCGCTGATGTGCGTGGTATGGATCGCCGATACCGGTGCGTACTTCGCCGGC
>JBIKKL010000724.1:0-2796 GCA_044360365.1 Burkholderiales bacterium
TGTGCTTGGTGTTAAGCAGGATTTCCGCTGCAGGACACTGGCGGCCCTGGGCGTCCCGTACGAGGCGCTGCGAGACGATCGCTCGCAGGCTCACCGAAAGATCCATCAAGAGGCTGTTGCGAGCATCGTGGGGAAAGAAGTTGATGACTCGGTTCAGCGCGTAATAGCTGTTGTTCGCATGGACGGTGGTCAAACACAAATGTCCCGTCTGTGCATACGCCAATGCCGCCTGAAAGGTCTCGCGGTCGCGGCATTCGCCGATCAGGATGACATCGGGTGCCTCGCGCATCGCATTGACCAGCGCGTTGTTGTATGACCGAGTATCGATGCCGACCTCGCGCTGATTGACGATGCTGCGCGCGTGCTTGTACATGAACTCGATCGGATCCTCGATGGTGAGGATGTGGCCGGATTTCGACTGATTGCGATGATTGATCATCGACGCGAGCGTGCTCGACTTGCCCGAGCCGGTAGACCCCACGACCATGATGAGACCGCGCTTCTCCATGACGATCTCTTTAAGAATGGGCGGCAGGCGCAATTCTTCGACGGTCGGAATGTTGACCTTGATATGGCGGATCACCATGGCGACCGCGCCGCGCTGCCTGAACACATTCACCCGAAAGCTGCCGACGCCCGATTCCACCAGGGAGAAGTTGATCTCGAGTTCCGCTTCGAACATCGCGATCTGTTCGGGCGTCATGCAGTCGTACGCCATCTTGCGCACGGAGTTCGCATCGAGCACCTGAGCGTTGATCGGCATCACCTCGCCGGCGATCTTGATCTGAATGGGTGATCCGGCGGTGAAAAACATGTCGGAGGCCTGCTTCTCCGACATGAGCTTGAACAACGGGGAAAGTACCATGTCCTCTCCTAGACGCCAGTACCAATTCGGGCTTTTGAGGCCGGTCTCTTTACGGCATTGCGATGCAAGTCTGAAGCTGCGTGTCGAACGCTGCCTAGATCCCCCGCAGAAGTTCGTTGATGCTGGTCTTGGCGCGGGTGCGGGCGTCGACCTGTTTCACGATCACCGCGCAGTTGAGCGAGAACTTGCCGTCGGGCGAGGGCAAGGATCCGGCGACGACGACGGAACCGGGCGGCACTTTGCCGAAAATGATCTCGCCGGTATCGCGGTTGTAGATTCGGGTGCTCTGACTGATGAACACGCCCATCGAAATCACGCTGCCCGCACCGATGACCACGCCCTCGACGATCTCGGAACGGGCGCCGACGAAGCAGTCGTCTTCGATGATGGTCGGATTGGCCTGCAGGGGTTCGAGCACGCCGCCGATCCCGACCCCGCCGGACAAGTGCACGTTCCTTCCGATCTGGGCGCAGGAGCCTACGGTGGCCCAGGTATCGACCATCGTCCCTTCGTCCACATAGGCACCGATGTTCACGTACGAGGGCATCAGGACCACGTTCTTCGCCACAAAGGCACCGCGGCGAGCCATGGCAGGCGGAACGACCCGAACGCCTTCGGCGGCGAAGCGGGCCTGATCGTAGTCGCCGTACTTCGAGGGCACCTTGTCGAAGTAGCGGGTGCCGCCGCCCTGGATGACGGCGTTGTCCTCGAGCCGGAAGGAAAGCAGCACCGCCTTCTTGATCCATTGATGCGTCACCCAGTCGTCGCCGATCTTCTCGGCCACGCGCACCTCGCCGCGATCGAGCTTGTCGATGACGGTGTTGACGGCCTCACGCACTGCGGCGGACGCGTTGGCAGGCGTGATGCCCGCTCGCTGTTCGAATGCTTCTTCGATCGTTGCTTGCAATTGACTCATGGGTTCAGAGGCCTTTCCAAAATTCGCGGATTCGGGTGGCCGCATCGACACATTCGGCCGTGGATGCCACCAGGGCGATGCGCACGAAATCCTCGCCGGGATTGATACAGCGTGCCGAACGGGCCAGGAAACTGCCAGGCAGTACGCTGACATTATATTCAGCGTATAGACGCCGGGCGAACTCCGTGTCGGCAATGGGCGTGCGCATCCACAGATAGAACGCGGCTTGCGGTCGCTCGGCCGGTACGCAACCCTTGAACACTTCGAGCACCGCATCGAACTTCTCGCGGTAGAGGCGCCGGTTCTCGATGACGTGTGCTTCGTCCTGCCAGGCGACGACGCTCGCCTCGAAGTTGGCCGGCGGCATGGCGCCGCCCTGGTAGGTTCGATAGAGGTGATAAGGCTTCAGGAGGTTCGCGTCGCCCGCGACGAAGCCCGAGCGAAGTCCCGGACAATTCGAGCGCTTGGACAGGCTGGAGAACATGATGAGGCGCGGGTAGCCTTCGCGTCCGAGGGCACGCGCTGCCTGCATTCCCCCGAGCGGCGGCGCTTTCTCGTCGAAGTAGATCTCGGAGTAGCACTCGTCGGAGGCGATGACGAAGCCATGGCGATCCGAGAGTTCGAAGAGACGACGCCAATCTTCCATCGACATGACCGTGCCGGTCGGGTTGCCGGGCGAGCAGGTATAGACGAGTTGTGTGCGTGCCCAAGTCGATTCGGGAATCTGGTCGATGTCGACCGCGTAGTTGTTCTCCGCAAGCGAATGCAGATACTCGGGCCGGGCGCCGGCGAGGAGCGCCGCTCCCTCGTAGATCTGATAGAACGGATTCGGCATGACCACGACCGGGTCGGGCTTTGCACGGTCGATCACCGCTTGAGCGATACCGAAGAGCGCCTCACGACTCCCGTTGACCGGGATGACCTGCGTGGCCGGATCGACATCGGGCAACCCGTATCGCCTGCCGAGCCAGTCCGCGACGGCTTTGCGCAGCGATGGCTGGCCGAGGGTGGTCGG
>JBIKKL010000725.1:0-2792 GCA_044360365.1 Burkholderiales bacterium
CAGCACGTCGCTTTGCACGTATCGCTCTCGTCGTGGTCAGTGCGCTCATCGTCTATGGCTCGCTGTTTCCATTCCGGTTCGTCAGTCCCGAAAACCCGACTTCAGGCCTGATCGAACTTTTTTCGAGCTGGAGTTTGGGCCGTTCGTGGTCGGACGCCCTCGGGAACCTCGCTCTGTTCTTTCCCTTCGGCATACTTGCCGCATTGCTCGCGCGAGGCACACGGGCGACCGTGCTAGCCCACTTCTTGTACATTGCAGCAGGTGGCGCCCTCGCTCTTGCCTGCCAAATCGCCCAGATTTATCTTCCCACCCGCACCGTCGCCATGGGCGACGTCCTATGGAATATGGCAGGTCTCGGGTTAGGCATGATGACATCCCGACTCGCCGGCTCGGTATCGACGCCGACAAGCCGCTTCCAGCCGCTGGTACTGCCGATGGTCATCGGATCATTGTGGCTCGCTGCCGAACTCGCTCCGATGGTGCCGACGCTCAGCTTGTCGAGCCTCGTGCAGAATCTAAAGCCGCTGATCAGCGCAGAGTTCAATCTGCCGGACGCCGCCTTGTCCGCCGCAGGACTATTCCTGACAACCGCGCTGTTTGCGCCGGCCCTGGCGCCGACGCTTCGGTCATGGACGGCCTCGATGCTCGTCGCGATTGTCGTAGTCGGGAAGATTGTTGTCCTGGGTGCGGGTCTCGGCATAGGCACCTGCGCCGGGCTACTCGTCGGACTGTTGCTGTGGCAGTTCCTCAGCGTCTACCGTCCCGGCGAAATCAGCACGGCGGCAGGGATCGTCTTGATCACGGCCATCACCCTGCGCGGCCTGGCGCCTTTCGAGTTCAGTTCCGAACCCGGCCCATGGCACTCGATTCCGTTCCAGGCCTGGCTCCAGGGATCGCTGATGTCGAATGTGCAATCTGCGGCCGCGAACGTGTTTCTGTATGCAGGACTACTCGCGGTCATCGCCGTGACCGGGCGGCATGTTCTCGGCCCGGCAGTGTTTCTCGCACTCTGGGTCACCCTACTCGAGATCGCGCAGGTCTGGATCGTGAATCGTTCCGGCGACATCACCGAACCGATGCTGGTGCTCATCACCGGCGCGACACTCAAGACATTTCTACCCTATCTACCGCGCAGTATTGCGTGGAAGCCGATGCCATCACGACGGTCAAATGACGACCGACGAACCTCGATCTGGTTGGCCATATTGGCGATTGTCTCGGCCTGTACGGTCATCGCAGTGGGAATGGGATGGGTGCTGCGGCTGCCGAAGATCCCCTACAACGTGCGAGAGCTTTTCCTTGACGACGCCTCCTTTCCTGCCCGTGCGATGTTCGGACTCGCCGTCCTGTGGATCGGAGCCGGGTCCGTACTCGCCGCGCGATTCGTGATGCGCAGCCGCTTCCCTGTTCTCGCCTGGGGCGTAGCCGTCCCGGGCGTCGGCATCGTGAGCCTGCTTCTATTCTCCGCCAGCGTCACTCAGGAGAGCATCGGCGACATCGCAGGCTCAAACAACCTCTACTGGTTCGTGACGAACCGCAATATCTGGGGAGGGTGGTGGCGGGAGATATTCCTCGCCATCGGTTCACCGACGCTCGTCGCATTTCTTGAGCGACCGGTCCGGTACACGGCCCTTGTCGGCCCCCTCTTCGTCTTCCTCGCGTGTGGGTGGATCTTCGCAACGCAGTTCGCGCATCGGGAAATCGCGCTGAAGCGCTTCACTATAATCGTCCTGGGCGCAATGCCGTGGCTCTGGCTGTGCAAGGCGATCGCGTTCGATTGGTCGTCGACGGACAACCTGAACGAGTTGATCGCGAGGGATGGGGCGTGGGGGTTGGGAGGGGGCGGGTATCTGTATCTGCTAATTGGCGTGGTCGCCGTCGTGGCGATCCAACTTGCTGTAGGTAATCGGTTATGGCGCTACCGCCCATACGGTCTCGTGGCAATATTGTTGTCGATTCCCGTCGGATACTGGTTACTTCAACAGGGTCTGAACCCCTCTGTCGAGAAGTACAGTAGAGTCTTTTCTGGAGCGCAATTTCTCCTGGGCCCGGACCGCACAAATCTACTATCCGAATTGGCTCTGTTTGGACGTTGGGCGACGTTTCAGACAGCGAACATTACTTTGATCGCTTTAAGTATCAGGGGTGCTTCAGGATTCCGGTTTAATAAGACCTGCCGACAGACTGACGCCAACCCATGAGAGGAATCCTTGATGTCCCAAGGCGGTCGAAACAGCACACACAAACAACTACAACTCGCTAATTACGACCTCGTGTCTCTGCCGCCTTGGAGAATATCAGAGCCAACTCCGAGCACTGTCTGTCACGGCGATATTTCTCTGCGGCCGCTACGATCCGCGGCGAGAATATTTCTCCCCGCCTCCTCGTCGAAAGATCGGATAGCACGCGCGCTAACCCTTTAACATCTTCAGGGAGCAGCAGATGAGCGCCACCTACAGCTCTAAGCACTTGCTCCACTTCGCTACCAGACGCGGCAAGCGCAATTATTGGCCGTTCACTACCTATGTACTCGAAAAGCTTTCCGGGAATGGACGTCGTAGAGTAAAGCCCCCCCGATACCGGTAAGAAAAGAGCATCGGCCCTCAACATAAGATCAATGGCCTGTCGGTGCGGCACCTGACCATGCTCTACAATTACGTCTTCGAGCCCCAGTTCCTCAGCTCGCCCCGGCGCAAACCCTGCCATTAACACACGGAGCATTTGATAAGCTATATCCCCCTGTTCCTTTAGGATCAGGATCGCTTGATATAGCGCCTCTGGCCCGTAACCGG
>JBIKKL010000726.1:0-2790 GCA_044360365.1 Burkholderiales bacterium
ACCTGCTCCCGTGGGCGGCATCGGCTTTGCTTCGATTCCTCCGAGTCTCGCGCCCGTCGCCGATCTCGTATCGGTGCCGCCGGGCTATTCGGTCAGCATCCTCAGCGCGTGGGGTGACCCCACGGGCGCCCCCGGTGGCGTGCAGCTCAATCCGAACCTGCCACAGACCGAAGCGAACCAGTTGAAGCAGGACGGCATGAACCACGACGGGATGCATTTCTTCCCGTTCCCGACCACGGGTGCCGGTGGCGTCTCCAACGAGCGCGGCCTGCTTTGCTGCAACCATGAGTACACCGACGAAGGCATTCTGCACAACGAGACGGTGGCCGGCCCGATGACGATCGCAAAGGCGCGTGCGTCGCAGGCCGCGCACGGCATTTCGGTCAAGGAACTGCGCAAGATCGGCGGCAAGTGGATGGTGCAGCGGCCCTCGCCCTTTGGGCGCCGTGTCACGGCCAATACCCCCATGAAGGTGAGCGGTCCGGCTGCCGGCAGCGATTTGCTCAAGTCCAAGAAGTTCAACATCACGCCCGAGGGATCGATCCCGACCGGCACGCTGACGGACGGATTCACCGCGTACGGCACGGTCAACAACTGCGCGCACGGCCATACCCCCTGGGGCACGTACCTCACCTGCGAAGAAAACTGGAACGGCTACTTCGCCAATCCGACGGGTGATGTGACGGGTGCCGAGGGGATCGATCGCAAGTTCGAGATCCTGTCGGGTCAGAGCCGTTACGGCATTACCAACACCGGCTTCGGCTATCGCTGGCATGAGGTCGATCCGCGCTGGAATGCGGACACCAACCCGAACGAGCCGAACCTGTTCGGCTGGGTGGTGGAAGTCGACCCGTTCAATCCGAACAGCATGCCGGTCAAGCGCACGGCGCTCGGTCGATTCAAGCACGAAGGCGCCTGGACGGTGGTCGGTGCAGACAACACGGTGTCCATCTACATGGGCGACGACGAGCGCAACGACTACATCTACAAGTTCGTCTGCGCCAGGAAGTACAACCCGCGCAACCGTGCGGCCAACCGTGATCTGCTCGACTCGGGCACGCTGTACGTGGCGAAGTTCAATGCCGACCTCACCGGACAGTGGATCCCGCTGGTATGGGGTCAAAACGGACTCACGCCGGCCAACGGGTTCGCCGACCAGGCCGATGTGCTGGTGCACACGCGGCAGGCCGCCGATCGCGTCGGCGCGACGATGATGGACCGGCCGGAGTGGATCGCCGCCCATCCGACGACGCGCGAAGTCTACATCACGCTGACCAACAACAACCGTCGCGGCTCCAATCCGCCTTCCTCGAACACGCCCGACGGCAACTTCAGCGGCGGTTCGAAGCGACCGCCCGTTGACGCAGCGAATCCTCGTCCGATCAACATCTACGGCCATATCCTGCGTTGGCGCGAGACTGGCGGCAACGTCGCCTCGACCACGTTCGAGTGGGACATCTTCGTCGAGTGCGGCGATCGGCTGGATGTCACGCCGAGTCAGCGCGGCAACATCAACGGGGCCGATTTCGGCGCACCGGACGGTCTCTGGTTCGACAAGGACGGCCGGCTCTGGATTCAGACCGACCAGCAGGGCGACGCACTTGGCGACTGGGTCAATATCGGCGCCAACGCCATGCTGTGCGCAGATCCGGCGACGAAGGAGATTCGTCGCTTCCTGACGAGCCCGCGCAATTGCGAAGTCACCGGCGTGGTGACGACGCCCGACGGCAAGACGATGTTCGTCAACATCCAGCACCCCGGTGAGGACTGGTCGGGCAGCTTCACGGCGCGCAGCACGTGGCCGGACAGCGGAGTGAACGGCCCGACGACGTTGTCGGGCGCCGGAGTGGTCAAGCCGCGCGCGGCAACGCTGGTGATCACCCGCGACGACGGCGGCGTGATCGGCGCGAACGGTCTGGAGATTCGCTGACCCTGCTAGAACGCCCGGGCGGGTCGACCCCGTCCGGGTGCCTGAAACCATCGTATCGAAAGGAATATCATGCAACTCCTGAAGAGCCTCGCAGTCGCGGGCATGCTCACGGCCATCGCGGCAACCCCGGTTCATGCTGCATTGACCACCGACATGGGCACCATCGGTTCGCCCAATACCATCACGTTCGACGAGTTCGACGGTCTCCTCGGTGTCGGTCCGACGCAGGTCGGCGCATCGATCGGCCAGGATGTCGTCTTCACCGCCTCGCTGCCCTCGACCCTGGGCGCCTACATCGCCGTGCTGGGCACGAACGGGGACTGGGGTGCAGGCAAAGTTTTTGCTGCCACCGGAACGCCCGATGACGTCGCCCCCGGGTTCGGACTGCTGCACTACACGTTCACCGACAAGGTGACGATGGGTGCGGGCGCCATGCTGAACGCGTACGACGCGGGCCCGATCCTGATGATCGCCTACGGGGCCGATACGACGATCCTCGAAGCCCATGTCGTCTCTGTCTCGACGCCGGGTGGATTCAACGAAGGTTCGTTCTTCGGCATCACGCGCGCATCGAGCGACATCCGGGCCATCGCCTTCGGCGGTACGGGGCTGGTCATGGACGATCTCGTGTTCACGACACCGGTGCCGGAATCCGAAAGCTACCTGATGATGCTGGTGGGCGTCGGTCTCGTCGGCTTCGCGCTGCGCAACCGCAAGCGCAAGCAGGACGCCACGCGCCTGCGCTTTGCCTGATACGGCACGCGCCGTGTAATGCATCGAATGGGGCAGCATCCGCTGCCCCATTTTTCGTGTCCAAGGAGATCACCTGTGCGATATCGTACTTGCCTTGCGGTGCTTGC
>JBIKKL010000728.1:0-2788 GCA_044360365.1 Burkholderiales bacterium
GCCGCTCGCTGCGATTGATCGCACGAGGGGCAGAAGCGTCGCAATCGGCACCGGACGCGACAGAAACCACAGCCCGGCGGGACATCTGGCGACGATTCTCGCCACTCATGTTCAGCGAATCACCGACTCGGGACACCACGCGAACTGGTAGCACGCGGCAGCGTGGTGCATCCATTGCACCAAATAGGGGCCGATTCCGCTGTCGTCGTGCGCTCCGAGACAGGAAACCGATGACCCAAGCCTTGCTAACCCGATGGAACCATACGTTCCGGGCCTGCACCCGGACTGAGAATCCACACCGGGAGCATCCTCATGAAGAACACCCGCCGCAAATTCATTACCGGCAGCGCGGCAGCAAGCGCGCTGGCCTTTCCGATGATCTCGAGGGCGCAGTCCGCGATCACCTGGAAAATGACGAGCGCCTATCCGAAGGGAGCGCCCTTCTACAAGGACGGCCCCGGCAGCGCAACGGACCTCGCCCGGCGCATCGATACCATGAGCGGCGGTCGCCTGAAGATCCAGGTCTACGGTGCCGGGGAACTCATTCCTGCGCTCGAAGGCTTCGATGCCGTGCGTGCGGGTACCGTCGAGATGAACCACGCCAACAGCTACTTCTGGACCGGCAAGACCTTTGCGGCGCAGTACTTCACCGCCGTACCGTTCGGTCTGACCTTCCAGGGCATCAACGGCTGGTTCTTCGGTGGCGAAGGCATCAAGCTCTGGCACGAGGTCTACGCACCGTTCGGCATGGTCGCGTTTCCGTGCGGTAACACGGGCGTGCAGATGACCGGCTGGTTCAAGAAGGAAATCAAATCGGTCGCAGACTACAAAGGGCTGAAGATGCGCATTCCCGGCCTTGCCGGCAAGGCCTACGCGACCCTCGGCGTCGACGTGAAGCTGCTTCCCGGCGGCGAGATCTTCCCGGCGCTCGAACGCGGTGTCATCGATGCCGCCGAATTCGTCGGTCCCCATCAGGATCGCCGGCTGGGACTGCAGAAGGCTGCGAAGTTCTACTACACCACGGGATGGCACGAACCGGCGACCGTCTCCGAACTGCTGATCAACCGTGCCGCCTGGAACAAGTTGCCCAAGGACTTGCAGGCCATCGTCGAAAACGCCTGTGCGGCGTGCAACGTCATCAGCGAAGGCTGGTGCCAGAAAACGAATGCCGAAGCGATGGAAGATCTGGTCAAGAACCAGGGTGTCATCGCGCGCCCCTTGCCCGATGACGTGATCGCAGCCCTTCGCAGTGCCACGAAAAAGGGTGCTGGACGAGGCCGTCGCCAAGGATCCGGTGACGAAGAAGGTTCACGATTCGTACATGGCCTACAAGGCGAAGTACGACGCGTGGAGCAACTACAGCGAAACCCCCTATCACACCAAGATCCAGGCCTAGCTCGATGAAGGATGGCATCGAACGCGCGGTCGACCTGATCGGCCGCGCGACGAGTTGGCTCGCGCTCGCGAGCGTGGTGCTGATGGCAACCAACGTGGTACTGCGCTAGTCCTTCAGCATCGGTTCGGTCTGGGCGCAGGAACTCGAGTGGCACCTGCTAGTGCCGCTCATCATGTTCGGCATTCCCTACGCGCTGCTCAAGGGTGACCACGTTCGCGTCGACGTCCTGTTCGAGAAATTCTCGCCCCGCACGCAGCACTGGATCGACATCGTGGCCCAGGTGCTCGGCATCACGATCGCGGGCATCTTCTTCTACCTGTGCATCGGATACGTGCAGCAGTCGTTCGCGATCGACGAGACATCGTCCGACCCCGGCGGACTTTCGCATCGCTGGCTGCTCAAATCGCTGATGCCGCTTGGCTTCGCCGTGCTTGCCCTGCAATCGCTGGCAAGCCTGCTGGGGGTCGTCGCCAAGCTGCGCGCACTGGGAAGGGCACTTCCGTGAGCATGGAACTCCTCGCCACCTGCATGCTGCTCGCGTTCTTCGCGCTCCTGATGATCGGGATTCCCGTCGCACTCACCCTGGCCACCGTCGGCTTCGTATTCGGCGTGATGGGGTTCGGCACGACACTCTTCAATCTGCTGCCGGCGCGGGTGTACGGCGTCGTGGCCAACTATCAGTGGCTCGCGATCCCGCTCTTCGTCTTCATGGGCATGATGCTGGAGAAATCACGCCTTGCCGACGATCTGCTCGATGTGGTCGGCCATCTCGCCGGAAATCTGCGCGGCGGCATGGCCCTCGGCATCATCGGCGTCGGCGTGCTGATGGGGGCCACGACAGGCATCGTCGGTGCAACCGTGATCACGCTCGGATTGCTCAAGCTGCCATCGCTGCTCAAGCGAGGCTACGACCCTGGTCTTGCCTGCGGAGCCATCTGCGCTTCGGGGACGCTGGGGCCGATCATTCCGCCGTCGCTGATCCTCATCCTGCTCGCGGACATCCTGCAGTTGTCGGTGGGCACGCTGTTCGTAGCGGCCGTGATGCCGGGCCTGCTGCTCGCCGCGCTGTACTGCACGTACATCGTCATTCTCGGCATGGTGAAGCCGGACCTCGTGCCTCCCATTCCTCAGGAGGAGCGCGACGCCCTGGCGAAGCGGGATCTCTGGATACGCTTCGTCAAGGTGGTGGTGCCTCCGGTACTGCTCGTGATGGCGGTGCTCGGTTCGATCATCGTCACCGCCTTTGCCGGGCGAATGTCGCTGAAGGTGTTGCGTGAAGTCGTGCAGTCCGTGACGACGATCACCGCGATGATGATGCTGATCCTGATCCGTGCCCAGGTGTTCTCACTGTCGTTTCGTGGCCTACATGGCGAAGACCTGATCGCGAAGATG
>JBIKKL010000114.1:0-10346 GCA_044360365.1 Burkholderiales bacterium
GCAATCAGGTGCTGGTGTGGATAGAGCCCTGGCTCGGCAAGATCGGTGTCATCGCCGGCAATCTGACGCATATGGTTGCGAACATGGGCTTGGCGCTGCTCACCGTATTCTTCTTCTATCGCGACGGCGTGGTGCTCGCGCATCAGTTCGGGCGCGTATTGCGGCTTTTCGTGGGGCGCCGGGCGCAGCGCTACGTGCGTGCCATTGGCGACACCACCAAGGCCGTCGTGTATGGCATCGTCCTGACGGCGATCGCGCAGGGGACGTTGGCGGGGTTGGGCTATTGGGTCGCCGGGTTGCGCGCGCCGGCGCTGCTGGGGGGGGTTACTGCGCTTATCGCTCTCGTGCCCTTCGGTACGCCGTTCGCGTGGGGCACCGCCGGCGTTTGGCTCCTGATGACCGGCGAAACCGTTGCGGGGATCGGCCTGCTCCTGTGGGGAGGGCTTGTGGTCAGTTCCGTAGACAACCTCATTCGGCCCCTCGTGATCAGCAGTGCCACGCGCATCCCGTTTCTGCTCGTGATGTTCGGGGTGATCGGCGGGCTGGTGGCCTTCGGTCCCGTCGGATTGTTCCTCGGTCCTGTGGTGCTGGCAGTCTTGCTTGCCGTATGGCACGAATGGCTGGAAGGGGCCCGTCCCACGTCGATCGCATCGAACGGCGAAGCCTCCGCTGCGCAGGCGCCCGTCGCCAAGGATGCGACGCTGCCGCCCGAACAGGCCGGGTGATGCGCCGTTTTCCCACCGGCTTGGTCGCTGCACACGGCCGGGTGCTGCTGCATCGTGCGGGACAATCTATGGGTTGCCGTCCGCCAAATGCCTCGCCATATCGCGCAGTTTTGCCTTCTGCACTTTGATCGCGTTGGCGCTCTGCACGGTAGGGAACTCGTCGAGGCACACGATGCGAACAGGCAGCTTGTAGCGTGCCATGCGTTCACGGGCGAAAGCGAGCACCTCGGCTTCTTCGAAGTGGATGTTCTTTCGGCGCGTCACGAAGGCATAGGGGTGTGCTTCTCCGGCGACCTCGACCCCCACCACATGACAGGCTTCGACGCTTGGATGCTCCGCAATCACGCTTTCGATCTGCGCCGGGCTGACCAGAAACCCGGATAGCCGCAGCGCATCCCCGAGGCGCGCCTGGAAGATGAATCGGCCGTCGGCGAGGGTGTAGCCCAGGTCGCCCGTTCGATAAAAACCGTCGTCTGTGATGGCCTCGCGCGTTGCCTCTGGATTGGCGAAGTAGCCGATCATCTGCGAGGGGGCCTTGATTTCAAGCTCCCCGGGCTCGCCGTGAGGAAGGAGTGTGCCGGTGTTCGCATCGCGCGCTCGAACCTGGGCATCCCGCGAGACCGGCCATCCTCCGCCGAGTCCTCGCTCGTCCAGCGTGCCGACATGATCATCCTGCGTGGAGAACAACGCCTGCACTTCGCTCGATCCGTACAGACCCGACACCCTCAGTCCGACTTTCGCCGCCGGACCGATCACTTCGCTCGATCCCGAGCCGCAGCCGCAAGAGCGGATCGTGTCGAACGTACCCGCCGGCGGATCGGAGGCGATCAGATGACCGATCATGTGGCCGGTCAGGTTCATGTTCGTGATGCGGTGTTCGTGAATCAGGGTGATGACGTGTTTCGGATCGAACGTGGGCTCGACAACCAGCGTCGCGCCTGCAGTGAGCGGCGCGATGCCGGTCGAGAATCCGTAGGTGCCGCAGAAGGGCAGGACGCCCAACCCGACGGTATCCGGCCCCGCGTACTTGAACCCTCGCACGACGTCGCGCGCGTGCTGAACGATGGAGCGCTGAGGATGCAGGACGAACTTCGGCGCCTTCGTGGTGCCGGAGGTCGTGAACATCAGGCATCCAAGCTCCGGCTCTGCCCGGTCTTCGGTCATCGGAGCGCAGGCGTTCAGGTGCTCGTACCGATGAACGCGGATGCCATGCACGTGTTGTGGCGGCTCGGGGTCGCCTGTCTCGGCATACGCGACGATGCCTTGCATCGCCGTGCCGAACGGTGTGCCCATTTCTTCCAGAATGTGACTGAAGTCGATGCCGCGAAAGGCCGGCCAGTAGACCAGTACCTTGGCCTCGGAGCGGCCGAGGATGTCTTCCATCTCGGCGCTGCGAAAGCGGGTATTGGTCGCGAGCGCGATTGCGCCGATGCGACAGCATGCGAAGAAGCACGCGAACCAGGCTGGCGTGTTGGGCATCCAGATGGCGACCCGATCGCCCCTCGCTACGCCGAGTTCGCGCAGCCCCGAAGCGACGCGTGCGCTCTCGGCCTCCAGGGCAGCGAAGCCGATGCTGCGGCCCCGATAGATCAGTGCCGTGGCGTTCGGATTCGGGGCGGTGGACGCGCGCAGCAGGCGCGTCAGTGTGCGGTCGTCGTTCACTTGAGCGTGCTCCGTGAGGGGGGACGTCCGGCCCGATCGCCGGACATCGTCTTCGTCCGTGGCGGCCGGGTCAGGGCAGCACGTCCGAGGGCAGGACGTCGCGCGCCCGGTCGAGCGGTACCAGCGACGACTTGAAGGCAGGCAGCACCAGTTCGGCGATGGTCGCGGGTGTCCAGCCTTCGGAGTTGTGCGCCGAACGGATCGGACGAGGCTGGCTGACGAGGTAGATCTCGTTGGCGCGCACGGAGAAGATCTGCCCGTTCACGTCCTTGGCGAGATCGCTCAGGAGAAACACGGCCATCGGCGCGATGCGTGCAGGCGACATCGTCTGGCGGCGTTTCTCGACGTGTGCGGCTTGCTCGGGCGTGTTGGTAGGAATGGCTTCGATCATGCGACTGAAGGCCGAGGGCCCGATGCAGTTCGATCGAACGCGGAAGCGCGACATCTCCAGTGCAATGCTGCGCGACAGACCGCAGATGCCCAGCTTGGCCGCACTGTAGTTCGCCTGGCCGAAATTGCCGTAGAGACCGGACCCGGAAGTCATGTGCACATAGGCGCCGCTTTCCTGCTTGCGGAAATACGTAGCAGCAGCGCGGCTCACGTTGAAGGCGCCGTAGAGGTGGACCTTCATGACTGCATCGAACTCTTCGGCCGTCATCTTGTGAAAGATCCGGTCGCGCAGGATGCCGGCGTTGTTGATCACGCCGTCGATGCGGCCGAACGTTGCCACGGCCTGCTCGACGATGCCTTCGGCGCTCTTGTACTCGGCTACGCTGTCGCAGTTGGCGACGGCATCGCCGCCGAACGCCTTGATCTCGCGGACGACCTGTTCGGCCACCTTCTCGTCCTTGCCCTCGCCGGTGACTTCGCTGCCCAGGTCGTTCACGACGACTTTGGCGCCGTGTCGCGCCGCCAACAGCGCAAACTCGCGACCGATGCCGCGGCCGGCCCCGGTGACGACGACGACCTTGTCTTCCAACACACGTTCGTTCGACATGCTGCCTCTCCTTGATGAATGATCGCTGCCAACGGCCGGCAGCTGCGCCGCTTCGACGCAGGGCGATGTCGCGGGTGTCGAGGATTCCTCGAGCGTCGGTCCTCGCAGTGATGCTGCGCGGTCAGGGGTCCCGGATGCAGCAGCGCGGAGCCGGTCGGCCGGTGGCCGATTCGAGACTATGACGCATCGCATTGGGTGTCAATCGCATCGCAGCGCAGCGAGCATGGCATGTTCAGCGGGATTCACATCGTGGTCGCGCATCTGATCGAGACGCGCGGCCGGCCGGCTGCCTGTACGCGTTGGTCGGTCTGCGGAACTTCGACATCGACCGAGATGCCATAGTCAGCATCGTCACGTCCCGGGCCGTCGCGCGACTTGCGCATGCCCGAGTGACCGTGCGTACCCAATTCACGAGGAGTCGTTCATGAAGAAGAACCTGCTTGCAGCCGGTCTGGCAGCGCTCGGCTTCGTGGCTGGTGCAGCCACGACCCAACTGGATTCCAGTATCAGTCCCGCATGGATGGCAACGGCCCATGCGGCGATCCCAGCACCCCCTGCACGACTGGTGTCACCGACCTTGCTGCCCGATTTCTCTTCGATCGTCGAACGCAATGGTCCGGCCGTCGTCAACATCAGTGTCGTGCAGCAAGCCACGCGCACCTCCGATCAGCCGCAGCTTCAACCGGGTGATCCGTTCTTCGAATTCTTTCGTCGATTCGGCGTGCCGATGCCGCAGGAGCGCAGCCCGGCACGAGGCATGGGATCCGGCTTCATCGTCAGTCCGGATGGCATGGTCCTGACCAATGCCCATGTGGTCGCGGGTGCCAACGAAGTCACCGTGAAACTGACCGACAAGCGCGAGTTTCGAGCCAAGGTGATCGGGGTCGACCGACCGACGGATGTCGCGCTGCTCAAGATCGAAGCGAGCGGTCTGCCCACCGTGAATCTCGGCAGCAGCGACGATCTCAGGGTGGGCGAGTGGGTGACGGCCATCGGTTCGCCTTACGGCTTCGAAAACACCGTCACCTCGGGGATCGTCAGCGCAAAATGGCGCTCGCTGCCTGACGGGGCCTATGTTCCCTTCATACAGACCGACGTCGCGGTCAACCCGGGCAACTCGGGCGGGCCCCTTTTCAACATGAAGGGGGAAGTCATCGGGATCAATTCACAGATCTATAGCCGCACCGGCGGTTATCAGGGATTGTCCTTCGCCATACCGATCGAGATCGCGGTGAAGATCAAGGATCAGCTGCAGAAATTCGGCAAAGTCACCCGTGGGCATCTCGGCGTCACCATTCAGGAATTGAATCAGACGCTCGCCGAATCGTTCGGCATGAAGAGGCCCAGCGGTGCGCTGGTCACGGCGGTATCGCCCAACGGTCCGGCGCAGAAGGCAGGGGTGCAGGCGGGCGATGTGGTTGTCGGGTTCAACGGCAAACCCATCACGAACTCCGCCGAACTTCCGCTTGCGGTGGCGGACGTGCGGCCCGGGGAATCTGCGCCGCTCAAGGTGTGGCGCGCGGGTGGCGAGCGGGAACTGCAGGTGGTCGTGGGCTCGGCGCCGCAGGCCCAGGTGGCGCAGAATGCGCCGGTTCCTGCCCCGCAATCCCGACTCGGCGTGGCGGTGAGACCGCTGACCGGCGACGAGAGTCAGCAGGCCGGCGTATCGGCAGGTCTGGTGGTCGAGCAGACGGGCGGGGCCGCTGCTGCGGCAGGCATCCAGGCCGGCGACGTCATTCTGGCGGTGAACGGCACACCGGTGAAGTCCCCGGCCGAATTGCGGGCGATCATTCAGAAGGCCGGCAAGAATGCCGCCGTCCTGGTCCAGCGGACGAGCGCCGGCGACCGCACGCAGGTGTACGTACCGGTCGAACTCGGGTGATGCGGTGCGCGCTGCGCGCGCCGCGACCTTTGCCGCGTGCGCAGCGTTTGCAGGATCTCCGCCGCGCGCTAGTGTCCTGTGTCGGAGATTCGTAGCAGAAGTGCGAGTCGCGACTATCGATCCCACGCGTGGGAAAAGTGCCGAAATCGGCGCCAGACGCGAAGGAAACCGCGCCTCAAGTTGGACACCTGCCGAGGATTTCCGACAAAGCATTGCGTCGATTCTCGGCGCTTTTATGGCACGAATCTCCGACACGGGACACTAGTTCAGTTGAACCCTGAGCGCGGATCGAACGTCGATGCCGCTGCAAGCTGCTCGTAGAGTTCGCGCTCTCGATCGGTGAGCGTAGGGGGAAGGACGATCCGCACCGCGGCGTAGAGATCACCTCGACCCCCGTCGGGCCGCGGCAAGCCTCGCCCGGCGAGTCGCAGCTTCTGACCCGACTGCGACCCCGGCGGGACGCGAAGCTTGACCTGCCCCTCCAGCGTGGGAAGCTCGGCCGAGGTGCCCAATGCCGCTTCCGCGGGCGTGACGGGGAGGTCGATCAGCAAATCGTGACCGCTCGCACGCAAGTGGGGATGCGATCGAAATCGAATGGTGAGGTAGAGATCTCCGGCTTGCCCATGGCCGCCGGGCAGTCCCTTGCCGCTGACCTTCATGCGCTGGCCATCCAGGGCGCCCTTGGGGATGCGTGCGGTAATCGTTCGTGCGGCAGCACCTTCTCCGATCCGGATCTGGACCTCGGTACCTCGGGCCACTTCCTCGAGCGGCAGTTCGACGACGGCTTCCACATCTCGACCGCGCCGCGGGCCGGGGCGTGCGTTGCGCCGGCCGGTCAATCCGCCGAAGAGCCCTTCGAGGTCGATGCCCCCCGCGCCACCAAAGCTGCCCCCGAACTGCTTTTCCCAGTCCGGGGGCGGGCGGAATTCCTGGCCGCTGCGATGTCGACCGAGATGGTCGTAGGCGTGGCGCTTCTGCGGATCGCTCAGTGTCTCGTAGGCCTCGGAAACTTCCTTGAACCGCTCTTCGGCATCTTTTTCTGCCGAGACATCGGGATGGAATTTTCGGGCAAGCCGCCGGTAGGCCTTCTTGATGTCTTCATCGGAGGCGCTGCGCTCGACACCGAGCGTCTGATAGTAATCCTTGTATTTCATCGCGAGGGAAGGCCGGCGACCGTCACGCGGCAGAACGCCGATTCGCGTCCACCCAGCGCAGCAGTGTGGCGAGGTCCATGGCGCCGCTCTGGCGTGCGACCTCCTGGCCCCGGTGAAACAGGGCAAGCGTCGGAATGCTGCGAATCCCGAACCGGCCTGCAATGTCCGGCGCCTGCTCGGTATCCAGTTTCGCGACCCTAACCTGCGGTTCGAGGCGACCGGCGGCCTGCGCATAGGCGGGCGCCATCATGCGGCAAGGGCCGCACCACGGTGCCCAGAAATCGATCAGCACAGGCACATCGGTGTTCCGCAAAATGGTGTCGAAGCTGCTCGACGTGAGTTCGGCGGGCTCGCCCCGAAAAAGCGGGGCCTTGCAGCGTCCGCAGGTCGGCCGGTCGGCCAGTCTAGGAGCGGGTACCAGGTTGGTCGTGCCGCAACCAACGCAGGCGATCTTGAGCTTGTCTGGCACAGCCATGCGCAAATTCCTTCGCAGAATGACGACCGTTTCGGCCATGGTCCCGAGGTGGGCCTTTGGGGATATGGGGGCGCTGGTGTGCATCGACAACTCCGGGACGACCGCGGCCATACCGTTGAAAATCGGGCCCGCCGGCCCAATTTCCCCCATGCCGCAGGGTAAGCGGTCCGCTATAATCGCCCGTCGCCTTTGGGAGGCACCCTCATGCCGATCTACGAATACCGTTGCAGCAGCTGCAGCCATCAGGAAGATTTCCTGCAGAAGCTTTCGGAACCGCAATTGACGGATTGTCCGAAGTGCGGGAAGAGCACGTTTGCCAAGCAGGTCACCGCCGCCGGATTTCAGCTCAAGGGGTCTGGATGGTACGCCACCGATTTCAAGAACAACGGCACGAGCGGCAAGTCCGGCGGTTCAAGCGAAAGCACTTCGACCTCGAGCGGTTCGTCGGAAAGCAGCACGTCTGAAGCAGCGCCGGCCTGCGGCAGCGGAGCATGTTCGGCCTGTAGCTGATGAAGCGGTACTTCATCACCGGGCTGCTCATCTGGATACCGCTCGGCATCACTGTCCTGGTATTGAGCTGGTTGATCAACACCATGGACCACACCCTCGACCTCCTGCCATCCAAACTGCGTCCTGAGGCGCTGTGGGGGTTCCACGTGCCCGGCATCGGGGTCGTCGTCGCAGTACTTGTTGTCTTCGTCACCGGACTGCTGGCGGCAAACTTCATCGGCCAGCGCCTGGTGCGGTTCTGGGAAGGCGTGCTTGCGCGCATCCCCGTCGTCAAGTCGATCTATTACGGCGTCAAGCAGGTTTCCGATACGGTCCTTGCCGATACCGGTCTCGCGTTCCGCAAGGTGCTTCTCGTGCAGTATCCCCGACACGGGTCCTGGACGATCGCATTTCAGACAGGCCGACCGGGCGGCGACGTCGTGAACCACCTGCGCGGCGAGTATGTCAGTGTCTACGTTCCCACCACGCCGAATCCCACGTCGGGGTTTTTCCTTATGATGCCGCGCTCCGATGTGGTCGAACTCGACATGACCGTCGACGAGGCCCTCAAGTACATCATTTCGATGGGCGTGGTCGCTCCCGCCGCCGTGCGCGACGCCAAGCTTGTCGCCCCGCAGCCGGTCGAGGCCGCCAACCACTGACGCGATCGGCGGTCGGGCCGAACAGCAACCCCGACGCGGCGTCCCGAATGCCTGCGTGCGGATAATTACGGAATGGAATCATGCGCACCGATTATTGTGGATTGATCTGCCGCACGCATCTGGATACCGAAGTCGAACTTTGCGGCTGGGTCCATCGTCGTCGCGATCATGGCGGCGTCATCTTCATCGACCTGAGGGATCGCGAAGGCATCGTGCAGATCGTATGCGACCCGGATCGTCCCGAGACCTTCGCGACGGCAGAGCGCCTGCGCAACGAGTACGTCGTCCGTTTGCGCGGCAAAGTGCGCCCGCGGCCTGCAGGCACGGTAAACACGAATCTCGTGAGCGGCGAGATCGAAGTGCTCGCGTACGACGTCGAAATTCTGAACGCTGCTGTCACACCGCCGTTTCAACTGGACGACGAGCATTTGTCGGAGACGGTCAGGCTGGAGCATCGGGTGGTCGATCTTCGCCGACCGGTCATGCAGCGACATATGCGGATGCGCCACCGGGTGGCGATGACCACGCGTCGCTTCCTCGACGACCAGGGTTTCGTCGATGTCGAGACGCCCATGCTGACCCGCTCCACGCCCGAAGGCGCGCGCGATTATCTCGTGCCTTCGCGGGTTCACGCCGGAAGTTTCTATGCCTTGCCGCAATCGCCCCAGCTCTTCAAGCAGATGTTGATGGTGGCGGGTTTCGATCGCTACTACCAGATCGTGAAGTGTTTCCGCGACGAGGATCTGCGCGCCGACCGTCAGCCGGAGTTCACGCAGATCGACATCGAGACTTCGTTCCTGACGCAGGACGAAATCATGGATCTCATGGAAGATCTCATCCGCCAGGTGTTCCGGACGGTGGCCGAGGTGGAACTGCCCAACCCCTTCCCGCGGTTGCACTATCGGGATGCCATGCGCCTCTACGGTTCCGACAAGCCGGACCTGCGCGTTGCGCTCAAGTTGACCGAATTGACCGATATCATGGGCGCGGTCGATTTCAAGGTATTTCGTGACGCCGCTGCGCTCGCTGATGGCCGCGTGGCGGCACTCTGCGTGCCGCAGGGCGGCAGCATGACGCGCAAGGAGATCGACGACCTCACCGAGTTCGTGAAGATCTACGGCGCCAAAGGGCTTGCCTATATCAAGGTCAATGCGATCGAGAAGGGTGTGGAAGGGCTGCAATCGCCGATTCTCAAGTTTCTCGGGCCGCAGACCGTCCAGGCGATTCTCGAACGAACCGGCGCGTGCGACGGTGATCTGATTTTCTTCGGCGCCGATCGCGCCAAGATCGTCAACGAGGCGCTCGGTGCGCTCCGCGTCAAGGTCGGTCACGAACGTGGGCTCGCCGAGAAGGCGTGGCGTCCGTTGTGGGTGGTCGAGTTTCCGATGTTCGAGTGGAACGACGACGAGAAGCGCTGGGATGCCATGCATCATCCCTTCACCGCACCCGCGGACGGTCACGAAAACCTGCTCGAGTCGAACCCCGGCGAGGCGATGGCCAAGGCGCACGACATGGTGCTCAACGGCTGGGAGATCGGCGGCGGCTCCGTGCGTATCCATCGCCAGGACGTGCAGCAGAAGGTGTTCCGCGCGCTGGGTATCGACGAGGCACAGGCGCGCAGCAAGTTCGGGTTTCTCCTGGATGCCCTGCAGTACGGCGCGCCGCCTCACGGGGGCATCGCGTTCGGACTGGATCGAATCGTCGCCATGATCGCGGGGGCCGAGTCGATCCGCGACGTGATCGCTTTCCCGAAGACCCAGCGCGCCACGTGCCTCTTGACCCAGGCTCCGAACGAGGTCGACGAGAAGCAGCTGAGGGAATTGCACATCAGGGTTCGCGGTGCGGCTGCGCAGTAGGCGCTTCGATATGTTTGCGCCGTGCTTCGCGATGTCGTAACTTGAACGGGTGGATCGGTGAACGTGCACGCACTCGGTCGTTTATGCTTGGTATTGCTCGTATGGATGTCGCTTGCGGCGCCCGGCTGGGCACGGGGACCCCAGGTTCCCGAGGTGGCCCTCGCACAACTGCCGATCGAAGCCGTTCAGACGCTCGATCTCATCAAGCGCGGCGGCCCGTTTCCCTATCGGCGCGACGGTACGGTGTTCCAGAATCGGGAAGGCCTGCTCCCCGCCAACCAGCGCGGCTACTATCGTGAGTACACCGTCCCCACGCCAGGGTCGAAGGACCGCGGCGCACGACGCATCGTCGCCGGCGCGCAGGCGGAGTACTACTACACGTTCGATCACTACCGAACCTTCCGCAGAATTCGGGAATAGCATGACGACTCTTCGAGACAGGCT
>JBIKKL010000012.1:0-22597 GCA_044360365.1 Burkholderiales bacterium
GCATGCAGGACAGCGGATGCCCCTTGCGCAGTGCCCGATCGACCTCCTCGCGCAGGCGCTGATCGAAGTAGCGTCGGTTGTGAACGCCGGTCAGCGCATCGGTCAGTCCGATGTGCTTGAGCCGTTCGTTGTTGGCGACATTCTCCAGGCATACCGATGCGACCGCGGCCAGCCATTCGATGAAATTCGTCGCCATGCCGGGCACGAACCGATCCGAGCGAACGCTGCCCAGATTGAGGCTGCCGACGAGTTGTCCCCATCGGGTCAGCGGCAGAATCGCAACGGATGAGGGTCGCAAGCCCCCGCTGGGAAACAGGCAGGCGTGGCGATCTGCATCGTAGTCGCCGAGCACCGGCTGGTTCTTGCCGCCGAAGAGCGACGACAGGAACCGATCCTGATCGAACATGATGAGCCCCGGGAACTCCTCCGGCGATGCTTCGGCATCCATGAGGGTGCGACGCAGGTCGTAATCTGCATCGATGAGCGACAAGGCGACGACGTCGAGTTCGAAGGCTTCCCGATAGTCCTCCAGAATCGCTTCGATCAGTTCCTTGAACGACACGATTCCGATCAGCCGCAATTCGACCTTCTGGAAACGCGCGAGGACTCTCTCGTTGTAGCGGGCCCGCTCCATCAAGTCGGCGAGCTTGCGCTTGAGTTCCTGGTTTTCCTGCTCGAGATCAATCGTCATCGCGTGGCGTTGCTTGAGGGGCGACCGAACGATTCTACCCGCGAGCCCATCGACGCGCCTACGCCCGATTCTGCGTAGGCCAGGCTTCGTGGGTCGGCAGTGCGGTTGACGCGAGTCTATCCACAGTACCTGCGAAAAGGGCCAGCGTAGAAGCCGGCCCTTTTTCACGGATGGATGAGCGGGGCGCCAGGCCGTCGGCGTCGCCAACGGCCTGCCCTGCGGCTCAAGCTGCCTTCGACACTTTCTTCTTCGCCTGCGCGGCGCGTGCGTGCTGGGAAGCATAGGCGGCATGCGCCGCAGCTTCGGCATCGCCCACGTGCACGGCGACACCCATGTCGGACATGACCGAGCCCAGCGCAGCCAGACAGAGCATGACGTTGTCGGCACGGCAGGAATATCCCATGAGACCGAAGCGCCAGATCTTCCCGGCCAGCGGCCCGAGACCCGCACCGATCTCCAGACCGAACTCGTTGAGCAGCGTGCGCCGAACCGCAGCTTCGTCGATGCCTTCCGGACACATCACCGCATTCATCTGCGGCAACTGGTACTGCTCCTTCACCAGGTACTTGAGACCCATGGCCTCGAGGCCCGCCTTGAGGGCCAGGTGGTGACGATGATGGCGCGCCCAGCAGTTCTCCAGGCCTTCCTCGCGAATGAGGAGCAATGCCTCGTGCAGCGCGAACAGGGAATTCGTCGGCGCGGTGTGATGATACGTGCGCGTCGTGGCACCCCAGTAGCCGAGGAGCAGATTCATGTCCATGAACCAGCTCTTGATCTTGTCCTTGCGCGCCTTGACGCGATCGACGACGCGCTCCGAGAACGACACCGGCGACAGGCCCGGGGTGCAGGAAAGGCACTTCTGGCTGGCGGAGTAGATCGCATCGACACCCCACTCGTCGACCAGCACCGGCGTGCCGCCGAGGGAAGTCACCGCATCGACGATGACGAGGGCATCGTACTTGTGCGCAATCTGGATCAGCGTCTTCGCATCGGACTGGCAACCCGTGGACGTTTCCGCGTGGACGAAGGCAACGACGCGGGCATCGGGGTTCTTCTTCAGCGCATCCTCGAGCTTCTGCGGATCGACAGGATCGCCCCAGTTCGCCTCGACGATCACGGGCGTGCCGCCGCAACGCTCGACGTTCTCGATCATGCGCCCGCCGAAGACGCCATTGCGGCAGACGATGACCTTGTCGCCGGGCGCCACCATGTTGACGAAGCAGTACTCCATCCCCACCGAGCCCGGACCGGAGATCGGGAAGGTCAGCGGGTTCTTCGTCTGGTAGGCGTAGCGAAGCAGCGTCTTCAGCTCCTCCATCATGTCGACGAAGATCGGATCGAGGTAGCCGATCGCCGGCTGGCTCATCGTCGTGAGCACGCGGGGATGGATCTCGGTCGGACCAGGCCCCATGAGGGTGCGCTGCGGAGGATGGAACGAATGGATGCGTTTGGACGGCGCGTAGTTGTTCATGATGTCGTTTCCTAGAAATGAGGCGCCGAGCGGACCTTCCCCGTCCGGCCTGGACTTGAGCTTCAGGGGCTTGCGCGCGGACGCCTCGTTCAATACGTCGACGGCGCTCACTTCCCCCCCGGTCAGGTGCTCGACTTCCATGGCCCACCGCGCCGGGACATATCCGACCTTGATCCAGTTGCTGACCACGGCACGGTCGACGCTGAGCCGACGGGCGAGTTCTGCCTGACTACCGAAGAGTTCTACGAGACGTTCGACGCAATTCATGGGATCTGTACCTCGGCAGCGAACCTAACATGTCAAATTAAATTTGACAACCATCGCTTGCCGAACCGAACACTTCCTACAGGACGACGCTCCGCCCCCCGTCGACGGCGAGGATCTGGCCGCTCACGAAAGGCGCGACGAGCAGAAAGTGAACCGCCTGGGCAATATCGGCCACGTTCCCGATTCGCTGTAGCGGCGTACGCGCCACGATCTGCGCCTGCACATCGGCTTCGGCCAGCACGCCGGATTCCGGCCACGCGATCGCGCCAGGCGCCACCGCGTTGACGCGCACTGCCGGGCCGAGTTCGCGTGCAAGAGCGCGGGTCAATCCGACCAGACCGGCCTTCGCGATGCTGTAGGTCACATGGCCTTCGAGCGGCCGCTCGGCGTGGATGTCGACGATATTCACGATGGACCCGTGTCGGCGGCACAATTCAGGGGCAGCCGCCTGCGACAGAAACAGCGGCGCACGCAGATTGGTGCCCACGAGATCGTCCCAGTCGGCCGCGGTGATCGTCCCAACGGGTGTCGGGTAGAAACTCGACGCATTGTTGACCAGGGCATCGAGCCGCCCGTACGCTCGAATCGAGGCTTCCACGAGCCCCTGAAGCGCGGCGGCATCGAGCAGATCGGCGGCAACGCACAGCGCAGAGCCTGGACGCACTTTCTCGAGCGAGCGCTGCAGTCGCAAGGCATCCCGGTTCGACGTGCGATAATGGATCACGACGTTCGCCCCGGCCCGATGCAGACGACGGCAAATGGCGGCGCCGACGCGGCGTGCGCCGCCGGTCACCAGCACGGTCTTGCCCGCGAGTTCTCCCGCCTCGCTCGATCGACGAACGGCTCTCATGTCATCGAAGATAATAACTGAAGCATCCGCGCGGCCCTTTCCGCCCAGTTGGAAGCATCTGCCCGCACCCAGCGCTGATGCCCTCGCACACATGCATCGCGTCTACGATGCTGTGGCAAGTCAGATCGACACCTGCGAGTTTCTTGCGTTCGATCGATACATGGATATCGTTCTGCACGCACCCGGGCTCGGCTACTACTCCGCCGGTGCATCGAAGTTCGGTCCGAGCGGCGATTTCGTGACCGCGCCCGAGATCTCGCCGCTGTTCGGCGTCAGTCTCGCGCGGCAACTCGCCGAGTTGATCGAGGCCGGGTGCACCCGAATCGTCGAACTCGGTGCCGGCACCGGGCGCATGGCCGCGGACATCCTGCGTGCACTCGCCCGCATGGATTGCCTGCCCGACACCTACGAAATCGTCGAACTGTCTGCCGACCTGAAGGCGCGACAGGCGGCGACGCTGGATGGACTGCCCCCGAATCTCGGCACCCGCCTTCGATGGCACGACGAATTGCCGCCCCTGGCCGATACGATCGTGCTGGGCAACGAAGTTCTGGATGCCATGCCGGTCAGCCTCGTTCGCACGCACGACGGAGCGATCGAGGAACTGGGAGTCACGCTCACACCGGATCGTGCGGGTCTCGCGTGGTGCGCGCGTCCCGCGACCGGCGAACTGGAGCGAATCGCCCGAGCGCTCGACCTCGGCGAAGGTTATACGACCGAGATCCACTTCGCCGCCCACGGCCTCGTCCGATCATTGGCCGAGCGACTCACACGGGGCCTGCTCCTGTTTATCGACTATGGTTTTCCGGTGAGCGAGTACTACCATCCGCAACGATCCGGAGGCACGCTGATGTGCCACTACCGACATCACGCGCATACCGATCCGCTCTGCCTGCCGGGGCTGCAGGACATCACCGCCCACATCGACTTCTCGGCCCTGGCCCGGGTCGCTGCGGAGACGGGGCTCGACGTACTCGGCTACACCCAACAGGCGCGATTTCTCATGAACTGCGGGCTGCTGGAAGCCCTGGCAGCGTATGACCCCAACGACGTGGCCCGCTATGCCCCGGCCTGCGCCGCCGCACAAAAGCTGCTCAGCCCGGCCGAGATGGGGGAATTGTTCAAGGTGATCGCCTTCGGCCGGGGCATCGAACCGCCCCTGCTCGGATTCCGCAGCGGCGACCGGAGCGGATTGCTATGACCGTCCCGTCACGAACCTCGTCGACCATGACGGCGATGCAAGTCGTCGCAACGAAACACCCCCTCGTCGAAACCCGCCTCACCGTCCCCGATCCCGACGCCGATCAGGTGCTTGTCCGTGTTCGCGCCTGCGGCGTCTGCCGAACCGATTTGCATGTGGCCGACGGTGACCTCACCGAGGGCATCCTCCCGGTGACGCCCGGCCACGAGATCGTTGGCGAGATCGCAGCAACCGGCGCCCGAGTGACTGCCTTTCGCATCGGGCAGCGAGTGGGCATCCCCTGGCTGGGACATACCTGCGGCGTATGCGCGTACTGCCGCTCCGGTCACGAGAATCTTTGCGCCGACGCCCGCTTCACCGGCTATCACATCCATGGCGGCTACGCGCAGTTCGCAATCGCCGACGCACGATTCTGTTTCGCACTCCCCGATGGCTACGGCGATGCCGAGGCGGCGCCTTTGCTCTGCGCGGGTCTCATCGGCTATCGGGCACTGTGCATGGCAGGCGACGCCGACGTGCTCGGCATCTATGGCTTCGGCGCAGCCGCCCACATCGTCGCGCAAGTCGCCCGGCACCAGGGCCGCACGCTTTACGCTTTCACCCGCGAAGGCGACATCGAGGGTCAAGACTTCGCACGCGAGCTCGGCGCGGAGTGGGCCGGCCATTCCGGAGAACGCCCGCCCCGCCCCCTGAAGGCCGCCATTCTGTTCGCCCCCCGTCGGGGCGCTCGTGCCGATGGCCCTCGAAGCGACGGCCCCCGGCGGCACGGTGGTCTGCGCCGGGATCCACATGAGCGACATTCCGAGCTTTCCCTACCGCATCCTGTGGGAAGAGCGCACGATCCGCTCGGTGGCGAATCTCACGCGGCGCGATGCCGAGGAATTCCTCGCGCTCGCGCCGAAGGTACCGGTGCGCACGCAAACGGAGGTCTTTCCGCTCGTTCAGGCGAACGAAGCCTTGCAGCGTCTGCGCGAAGGCCGGATACGCGGGGCCGCCGTGCTCGATTGCACGTGAGCCGCGCAAGGGTAGTGTCCCCTGCTGGAATCAGGCGGCGGCCAGCTTGGCATTGGCCCAGGTGAGACGGTCGATCAGGATACGCATGAACGACTTGTTGAACTGGACCTGACAGGGCGCCGAAGCAAGCCTCAGCGCCATGGAATCGACTTCCAGCACCGTCACGGGCGATAGCGACATGATCGTCGTCGTGCGCCGTGCGCTCGACTGACTGAAGTACAGCATCTCGCCAAAACAATCGCCCGGCGTGAGGACATCGAGCGACGTACCGCAGCGCGTAACCTCGACGTCTCCCGAGGTGAGCACATAGAAGCATTCGCCCCGATCGCCCTCGCGAATGAGTACGCGGCCCGCGGGAAACTGGCGAAAGCGTGCAATGCGCAACGTCTCCCAGATCTCGACATCCCGAAAGTCGCGGAAGAACGACAGGCTGCGAAGCGCATTGAAGCGATCCGTATCGCTCGACGCTTCCGCCTGATGTCCCAACGTTCTGTACGCCTCGACGAGATCGGCACTGAACTCGCTCCACGTCGAATAGCGCTCCTGGCGGTCCCGCTGCAGGGCCCGCAGCACCACGTTCTCGACAGACGCCGGCAGATCCGGGCGATACCTGCTCGGCACCACGGGTGAGGCCTCCACGATCTGGCGCGCAAGTTCCACATCGGTCGGCCCATGGAACGGCTGATGCCCGGTCAGCAGCTGATAGAGGAGGACGCCCAGCGCGTAGACATCCGTCTGTTGCGTCACCTCGCCGCTCTGGAGCTGCTCGGGGGAAACGTAGGCCAGGCAGGCCCCGCGCGGCAGATTGCCCGCGGCATAGCGCTCGCCATGCCCTGAACAGAAATCGGAGATCTTGATGTCGGTGCCTCGGCGCATGAGCACGTTCGCGGCTTTGAGATTGCCATGGATGACGCCCAGTTGATGCGCATGTTCGAGTGCAAGCGCGCACTTGAAGGCGATTTCGAGGGACTGCTCCAGCGGCAGGAGATTCGCCGGGTCGCAATGCGGTTCCAGGTTGCCTCCGGCGACGTACTCCATCACGACATAGCAGATGTCGTCGTCGGCCACCGCATCGTAGAGCGACACGATATGCGGATGCGTCAGTCGTCCCACCTGAGACGCTTCCTTCATCAAGGCGCGCCGGAACCGGCGCTCGGCATCCGGATGCGCCATCGCGAGCGGATCGAACACCTTGATCGCGACCTCGCGGGCGGCGAACCGGTCATCGGCCAGCCACACGCTGCCGTCCGGACCGCTTCCGATTTCCTTGATCACAGGATACTTGCCGATCCGATCGAGGCCTGGATCGGAAACGATCGCGACTGCAGCAGACATGGCGAAACTTTCGGGAAAACATTACGCTCGTTGGCCTTATCGACGCGCCCGAAAAAAGCTTGAGGCACGCAACGGCAGCGGTTCTACAATCGACCCATCCCGACGCTGCAGACGAACAACGAGATCAGGAGGGGGATCATGGATCTTCGATTCACGCCGGAAGAGCTGGCATTCCGCGACGAAGTACGGGCGTTTTTTCGCACGGCACTCCCTGCCGACATCCGCCGCAAGACCGAACTCGGGCAGCGATCGACCAAGGACGACATCGTCCGCTGGCAACGCATCCTCAACGCCAAGGGCTGGGCGGTGCCGCACTGGCCGGTCGAGTGGGGCGGCACCGGCTGGTCGCCCGTGCAGCAGTACATCTTCAAGGAAGAGATGCAGCTCGCCCCCGCTCCGGACCCGCTCGCGTTCAACGTGAGCATGGTGGGGCCGGTGATCATCGCCTTCGGCAACGATGCCCAGAAGCGTCACTTCCTGCCGAAGATCGCCAATCTCGACTACTGGTTCTGTCAGGGTTTCTCCGAACCGGGCGCAGGGTCGGACCTCGCTTCGCTGCGCACGTCCGCCAAGCGCGACGGGAATCAATACGTCGTGAACGGCCAGAAGATCTGGACGTCGCGTGCCCACAACGCCGACTGGATGTTCTGCCTCGTGCGCACCGATCCGAACGCGAAGCCGCAGGCGGGCATCTCCTACCTGCTGCTCGAAATGAATACGCCCGGCATGACCGTGCGCCCGATTCCCACCATCGACGGCGAACACCACTTCAACGAAGTCTTCTTCGACGACGTGCGCGTGCCCGTGGAAAACCTCATCGGCGAAGAGAACAAGGGCTGGACCTACGCCAAATTCCTGCTCGGCAACGAGCGCACGGGCATCGCGCGCGTGGGCGCCTCGAAGTTCCGCATCCAGAAAGCGAAGGAGCTCGCCAAGACCGTCATGATCGGCGATGTCGCGCTCGCGGACACCGAACGCTTCCGGGAAAAGGTCGCGGCCATCGAAGTGGAACTGAAGGCGCTGGAGATCACGCAGATGCGCGTCGTATCGAACGCGCGCAATCTGCCCAAGGGCGCCCAGGATCCCGCGTCGTCCGTGCTGAAGATCAAGGGCACGGAATTGCAGCAGGCCGCCACCGAGATCCTGATGGAAGTGGCCGGCGCCAATGCGATGGCCTTTCAATCCGAACACCTGTGGGGCACGGCCACCGATGAACCGATCGGTCCTGCCTGGGCAGCGACGGTCGCACCGGACTACTTCTATACGCGGGCGTCGTCGATCTACGGCGGCTCCAACGAAATCCAGAAGAATGTGATCGCCAAGCGGCTGCTCGGCCTCTGAGCGCATAACGAACAGGATATCGAGTCATGGATTTCGATCTGAGCGAAGAACAACGGATGCTCAAGGAAAGCGTCGAGCGTCTGATCGGCGAGCGCTACGATTTCGAGCAGCGCACGTCCTACATGAAGGAAGCGAGCGGCTTCAGCCGGGCGATGTGGCAGCAATACGCAGACATCGGCCTGCTCGGCCTGCCTTTTCCCGAAAAGTACGGCGGCATGGGTGGCGGCGCGGTCGAAACGATGATCGTCATGGAAGCCTTCGGCCGCGGGCTCACGCTGGAACCCTATCTTGCGACCGTCGTCATGGGCGGTGGCACCATCGCGCTGGTGGGCAGCGAAGCGCAACGCGCCGACATCCTGCCGCGCATCGCCAGCGGCGATCTTCTCCTCGCTCTCGCCTACTGCGAGCCGCAATCGCGCTACGACCTGGGCGATGTCGCCACCACCGCACGGCGCGATGCAGACGGCTGGATCCTCGACGGCACCAAGAGCTTCGTCGCGCATGGCGACAGCGCCGACAAGCTCATCGTGTCGGCGCGCATCTCGGGGGATCGCCGCAGCGAAGACGGCATCGGCCTTTTCCTGGTCGACGCGAATGCCACTGGGGTGACCCGACGGGGCTATCCCACGCAAGACGGTCAACGCGCTGCGGAAGTGAAGCTCACGAACGTGAAGCTACGTTCCAGCGATGCGCTCGGTGAGCCCGGCAAGGGACTCGCCACGCTGCGGCGAATCGCCGAGCGCACGCTCGCCGCCACCGGTGCCGAAGCCGTCGGCGGCATGGCAGCCGCCCACGAGATCACGGTGGACTATCTCAAGACCCGCAAGCAGTTCGGCGTCACCATCGGCAGCTTTCAGGCGCTGCAGCATCGGGCCGTCGATATGCTGGTGAGCCTGGAACAGGCGCGCAGCATGGCGCTCCTTGCCACCATGATGGTCGACGAGCCGGATCCAGTCGAACGCGCGAAGAACATTTCGGCTGCCACGGTCCAACTGCGGCGTTCGGCCCGCTTCGTCGGCCAGCAGGCCGTGCAGCTGCACGGCGGCATCGGCATGACGCTCGAATACAAGATCGGTCACTACTTCAAGCGCTTCACCGCACTGGATACGATCTTCGGGGATACGGACCATCACCTAGCGGCACTGGCCCGGTCGGGCGGATTACTCTAACGGCGTGCAGGCGCGCTCGTACGAACGCGCCTGCTCAACATCGACTCAGGCCGGCACCCAGGGCAGATCGGCAATCGCGCCGAACTCCGTGCGCACGTCGATCACCGCGGGGAGATCCGACGCGAGCGCTTGGTCGAACGCCTTGCGGAAATCCTCCGGCTTGTCGACGATCACGCCGAAGCAATCGAACGACTGCGCCACGCGGGCGAAATCGGTCTCGCGGTACTCGAAGCATTCGCCCATGCGCGCCCGATCGCGATCGCCGTACGCCGCCGTGAGATTGCGCAGCCCCTGGGACAAGCTGTGGTTGTTGTTCACCACGGTGACGGTCTTGATGCCGCGTCGGCGCGCAGTCTCCAGCTCGGGCAGGTGGTAGTAGAACCCGCCATCGCCCGTAAAGCAGACGACAGGATTATTCGGCGCTGCGCATTTCGCGCCGAGTGCCGCCGGAAACGCCCAACCCAGCGAACCCGCCGCACGGAAGTAGCGCTGCTTCGGCGACGTCAGATAGACGAGGGTACCGGTCCACAGCGCCGAATAGCCCGTATCGGAAATGACGATCGCGTTGTCGGGCAGCGCGTTCGTGAACTCGGTACACAAACGCTCGGGTCGCATGGGCAGCGTCGTCGCCGCGCGCGACTTCTCCGCCTGGGCGCGCCATGCGTCGACATGCTTCTGACTCTGGCCGAGCCAGTCGGCGTGCTGCGCCGGGGCGCATGCGAGCGCGAGAGCTTCCATCCCGGCGGCGACGTCCGCGAGCAGGCCGAGCGTGCCGGGAAGGTTCCGGCCGAGCTCGATCGGATCCTGATCGATTTGAATCACCGGCACGCCAGCGCGCGGCAGCTTGAAGTTGGCCGTCGTGTGGTCGCTCGTGTTGCTGCCCGCGAAGATGACGAGATCGGCCTCGTCGACGACGTGATTGGCGCAGCCTCTTCCGTATAAACCCACCACCCCGCGAAACAGCGGATGATCTTCCATCATCGCTGCCTTGGCATCGAGTGTGACGACGACGGCCGCCTGAATGCGTTCGGCGAGTTGCGTCAGCGCCGACTCAGCATTCGAGAACGTGACGCCGCGATCGGCGACGATGACCGGTCGGCGTGCCTTGCCGATCGCCTCCGCGGCGCGCTTGACCAACGCCGCATCCGGCGCAGGTCGGAACGCGGGATAACGCATGTGGGCTTCGTCGGCGACGATGTCGAACTCGCCCTCCTGTACCGCCAGGGCGTCCCCCGTGAGCCCGGCGATGTCGAGATGCACGGGACGCGGCGTACCGGTCGTGGCTTCGCGGAACGCCTGGCGCATCAGATGCTGCATTTGATCCAGCGTCTCGATCTTGGCGTGGAACTTGGTGACCGCCGAAAACAGCGGTTCGTGCTGCACCTCCTGATAGGCGTTTCGATGCTGGAACTGCGGCACATGCCGCCCGGTCACCGCGACGACCGCGGAGTGCCCGAGGTAAGGATCCTGCATCGCGGCGGCGAGGTTGGCCGCGCCCACCGATTGGGCGAAGCACACGCCGGGGCGCCCTGAGACACGAGAGAAGCCGTCCGCCATGTAGGCGACCGCCTTCTCCGAGTGCCCGAGGATGCGCACGATGTTGCAGTCTTCCATCTCAGCCAGCGCGCGACGCAGCACGGCATCCATGAAGAACACGTGCGTGACACCGTAGGCTTGCAGCGTGCGGGCGAACAAGCGCGCGCCGTTCATCTTTTCCGGCATGGCAATTCCTTTTGAGGCGGATGATGGGACGATCTACGTGGCGTAAGCGGCGGCTCGTCAGCGTATCGGACCTGGTTTCACGCACGATCGCGACGAAATCCACTCCGACAGGCGGTGAAACCTCCTCCCGTGCCTGCTGCCCGATTGTCACGACACGCGCGGAACGCTGTCAACGCAGCGCCGTACGAATCGCTTCGAGCCTTGCGTCGTGCACTCGAGCTTTGATCTGCGATGGATCCGGTGCGCCCCGCGCGATGGCTCCTGCATCGACGGCGGACGCCGCGCGCGCGGCTGCTCGCATGCGTTCGATCTGCGGGTAAGGTCTCGCTTCGAGACCGAGCCGACCCCGGGCATCGCACTCGCACGCGCGCAGCATGGCATCGAAACGCTCCGCGCGACGAAAAGCGTCGCACTGCTCCAGGACCTTGAGGATGGTATCGGGCCGCAGTTCGAGCGCGCGATGCACGTGCGTATGCCACTTCGCGACGGCAAGCGCCAGTTCCTTGCACGCAGCCGGCACCCGAACGCGTTCGCATAGCGCCTCGATCAGCGGCAGGGCGCGCGACTCGTGACCGATGTGCCGCGGCCACTCCTCGGAGGGCGTGGTGCCTTTACCCAGATCGTGTACGAGCAGCGCGAAGCGCACTTCCAAGGGCTCGCCGGCCGCCGCGGCGCATTCGAGCGCTCGCATGACGTGATCCCCGGTATCGATCTCCGGATGATGCTGCTCGGGCTGAGGCACGCCGAACAGCACATCGATCTCGGGCAGGATGCGAGCCAGGGCCCCGCAGGATCGCAGGGATTCGAACATGCGCGCCGGATGATCGGCCATCAGCCCGTTTGCGAACTCCTGCCACACGCGTTCGGCGACGAGATGATCCGCCTCGCCCTCGGCGACCATGTGGCGCATGAGATCCATCGTTTCGGGCGCGATGTCGAAACCGAATCGCGCCGCGAAGCGCGCCACGCGCAGTATGCGCACGGGATCCTCGACGAAGGCTGGCCCCACGTGCCGCAATGTGCGCGACTGGATGTCTGCCGCGCCATTGAATGGATCGACCAAGGCCCCGCTCTCGTCGCGCGCCATCGCGTTGATGGTGAGATCGCGACGCGCAAGATCGTCTTCCAGCGTCACCTCGGGCGAAGCGAAGATCTGAAAGCCGCGATACCCACGACCGCTCTTGCGCTCGGTGCGCGCCAACGCATACTCCTCGTGCGTGCGCGGATGCAGGAACACCGGAAAATCCTTGCCCACCGGCCGATACCCCTGCGCGATCATCTCCTCCGGCGTCGCACCCACGACGACATAGTCGCGATCCTTGACTGGCAAGCCGAGCAGTTCGTCGCGAACCGCGCCACCGACGGCGTAGATCTTCACTGCGGGAACTCGTAGGCCTCGATGACTTCGCTCTCGGCGATCGATGCAGCCCGCCAGGCCTGCATGCCGGATAGCGACCACACCCGGTTCGAGTAGTCGAGCGCGGCGCCGTCGAGTGTGACGCCATAGGTCGTGAAGCGTGTGACGACCGGCGCATACATCGCATCGGCGTAGGAGAAATCCCCGAACAGAAACGCCCCGCCCGACGCACGCAGACACTGTATCCAAAGGGCGACCACTCGTGCGATATCGGCCTCCAGCTCGGGCGTACGCGGCCGTCCCGGAACGAGTTTGCGGATATTCATCGGCATCTGGCCACGGAGGCTCTGGAAGCCGGAGTGCATCTCTGCGCTGACGCAACGTGCGTGCGCGCGAGCAGCGGCATCACGCGGCCACACGCCACGCTCGGGAAATTTCTCCGCAAGATACTCGCCGATCGCCAGCGAATCCCAGACGGCGACACTGCCGTCGATCAGCACCGGCACCTTCCCCGCAGGCGACGCCGCCAGGATCCGTTCCTTGTAGCCCGGCACGAAGAGCGGCACACGCTCTTCCTCGAAGGGAATGCCGAACTCGGTCAGGGCGAGCCAGGGCCGCAGGGACCAGGAGGAGTAGTTCTTGTTACCGATGAGGAGGCGCATGCTGACTCCAAACGATTGACCGCCGAATACCTGCTTTCAAGGTATCCGCGGCCGTACGCGCGCGTGAATCCGGATTTCTTCGATTCTAACTGTGACCAGCGTATGCGCACTCGGTGAGCCCCGATGCTTCTTATCGAGCCGCCCGACTACTCGCCAAACCGCCTCCGCCGGCGTCTTGGGCCATTCATTCGTTCTTAGAGCATCAAGCTCGGCCCTAACCGGTCGTCAGTCGCGATGCAGTCGGGTCAGTTCAACAACATCGATCAGCCAACGGTGCTGGACGTTGCGCAGCACATACGCCCTCGGTATTGTTGGTCTCCCAGGGAGCATGGGCACTGAGATGCGGCAGTCAAGGATACCTACCCGACTTGATGGCAGGATGACAATCGAAGGCACGCTTAGCCGTCACGGTGACAGCCAGGCGCCCCGATTGCCTCTCGCTTCAGCGTGGTGGCGGGCAACGCCTTCGCATCTTGTAGCTAGCGTTCACGTTCGTTCGCACCCTTCGCAGCCCCTAACTCACCTACTTCGACCATGCCGCCAATGAACCCACACGCCAGAGCCAGACAGGCCTTGGATCGAGAGCTCGAACAGTCAGGGTGCGTGCTTCGGAATTCGAAGCAGTTCCACCTCTCTGCCGAGCGGTGCGGTGTCGTGCGAGAGCACCCGAACGACACAGGCCCCGCAGACTACGTGTTCTTCGTCGAAACGACCGATTAGCATGACTGCCCCGGCCACTTCGTTACGCGACCGGATACTCGAAGAACTCGCCCGCAAACCCGGGCAGAAGGCCGCGGAACTCGCGGCCACGCTCCGTGCCGAGCGACGCGACGTAAACCGGTGCCTGAGCTACGAACTCACGGGCAAGGTTCAACAAGGCTCGGACTACCGCTGGCAGCTGCGAGGGAAGGCAGACGCGGCATCCTCAACGCCGGCTCGAATCGCCGATACCGAGATTGCGAAACTGGCCCGCTACTACCTCGAGTGCATCGGCCAGGATATGGACGAAGGCGCCAGCGTCTTCGCCAGCAGCAAGTACGGTGACCCGGAGTACGCAGAGCTTTCCGCCCTACCGCTTGCCGTGCGCAACACCGAATGGTTCAACGAAGCCGGTGTGGGCCGCCTGCTTGGCAAGGTGCGCTCGGTGCGCGGGAAGCTGGTCGCGTGGCTCGGCTACCCGGTCCGGCTGCGCCGCCATCGAACGCCCAAGTGGGAAGGGTTCTTCGTTGAGCCGGTGCTGCTATGGCGCATCGCATTGTCCGACCAAGGCGGCGATCCGCCGAGCATCGACGAAGATGCGCCATTCCTGAATGCCAAGTTCCTTCGCTCCGTGACGATGGGAGACAGCCTGCACCTGGCGGAAGAAGCCGCTCGGTTGACCGAGGAGCTCGGCCTGAACGTTCCGCTGGCTGATCTACCCGAGGCCGACGAACTTGCGGATCGTCTCATGATGATTCGTCCGGACTGGGACTGGAAGGAAGCAATCGACCCCACGAACTGTCAGAGCGACCAGTCTCTCGCTACGCTGGCCGTGCAAGGCATCTACAACCGAGCCGTCATCCTGCCCGGAGAGCGCTCGCCCTATACCCAGGGTCTGGAGACCGAACTCAAGGCGCTCACAGCCGTCACCGACGTCCGATTGCGTGGAACCGCTCTCGGCCGCTGGCTGAGCACCGAAACGACTTCCGAGCCGGTTGCGATGCCTGCCACGGACGAAGAGCCGCTGATCGAAGTGCTGCCGATGAACAGCGAACAACGCGCTGCGGTTCGTGCAGCCATGTCGGCTCCCCACTCGGTGGTCACGGGGCCGCCCGGTACGGGCAAGTCGCAGGTCGTCACGAACCTGCTCATCAACGCAGCATGGCGAGGCATGAAGGTGCTGTTCGCCAGCAAGAACAACAAGGCGGTCGATGTCGTCGAGGCGCGAGTGAACGGGTTTGGCAACCGCCCGGTTCTGCTGCGTCTCGGCGCCCGGGAATACGAGGCCAAGCTTGCGAGTTACCTGACACAACTCCTCGCCGGCAACCCGGGTGCAGAGGAGCAATTGAGCTACGACGAGGGATTGGCGCAACACCGGACTCTGATCGCTCGGCTCGCCGAGCTTGATCGGGCACAGCAGCACACGCTCGACGCCCGAAACGCGGTGGACCAACTCGACGCAGAAGTGGATAACGCACGAAACTTGTTCGGCCGCTCGTTCGCGACCATCGACGACGTGCTCGTCAGGCGGACGGATGCTGACGCCCAAGCGATGTCCGCGGCGGTCGACGCCGCGGACCGTGATCGGCAAGGCTGGCTCAGGCGGCTGCTATGGCCCCAGTACCTCCCGAATCGACTACAACGACTCCGGTCTGCATGTGAGCCGGCACGAGCATCGGCCCAATGCCTGGGAGTAGTCATTCCAGTCGGCGAATCCGAAGCCGATCTGCCAAATTGCCGTGCTGCCGTCGTGAAGTTACAAGGTCGAATCGTTGCCGCTACGAAGGTCGTCGCCTACAAGCAGGCCTTCGAGACACTGAAGGCCAGTCCTGCGTTCGAAGACATTGCCCAACAGCGCGCCGAGCTGAACGAGCAGATGGCTCTCAATTCTCAGCGGCTCTGGCGCGATTGGGTACAGCTGGCACCGGCCCGTCTGTCTGCGGCACAACGTCAGGACGTGGCGGCTTACGCAACAGTCCTTCAGACGATGACAGGGCCCGATGCCGAGCGCATCCACGGATCGGTGCGCCAGAGAGCAAGGGAGCTTCAATCGAAGGTGAAGGAGCTCTTCGCATGCTGGGCTGTCACTTCCTTGTCGGCCCGAGGACGGGTCCCATTCGAACCAGGCTATTTCGATCTCGTCGTCATCGACGAGGCGAGCCAGTGCGACATTGCCTCGGCACTGCCTTTGCTATACCGGGCAAAGCGAAGCGTCGTCATCGGTGATCCACAGCAGTTGCGTCACATCAGCGCGGTTACGCGGCCGCGAGACAGCGAGCTACAACACAAGTACGGATTGGTCGACACACGCGTAGGTTGGATGTACTCGGTCGCATCGCTTTACGACGTGGCTGCGGGTACCGCGCCCTTCAACGGCGTCATCAACTTGCGCGACCACCACCGATCGCACGCGGACATCATCGAATTCTCGAACCGTGCCTTTTATGAGGGCCGACTTCGCGTGGCCACCCGGTACCGCAGCCTCAAACGCCCGCGTAACGAGCAGCCAGGCGTCCTTTGGGAAGATATCCAGGGCGAGGTGGCTCGGCCCAGTTCGGGAGGTGCACTGAACAGAACCGAGGCCCGCGCCGTAGTCGCCGCTCTCGAAGACCTGCTCCTGACCCGGAGGTACGAGGGGACCGTCGGCGTAGTGACGCCTTTTCGAGCGCAGGCGCAGGTCCTGCAGGAGATGGTGACGGCCAGCGACCGCCTGGATGCGGTGCGAGACAAGGCTGAGTTACTCGTCGATACCGTACACAAGTTCCAAGGGGACGAGCGCGATGTCATGTTCTTCTCCCCGGTGGTCTCCAATGGAACGCCGCCGGGAGCGCTGAGCTTCCTGCGCAGCAACGGCAACCTGTTCAACGTGGCCATCACCCGCGCCCGGGGGCTGCTTCACGTCGTTGGTGATAAGTCGGCCGCAGCATCCAGCGGTGTCGATTACCTCGCCGACTTCGCAACCTACGTATCGAACATCGGTTCGAGTACCAAAGCGCAAGACGAACGAAGCCCCGCTGATTTCGGAGCGGAGTATCCCGTGGTCGCCAGACCGGAGCAGGTGTCGGACTGGGAGCGCATCTTTTATCGGGCGCTGTTTGCTGCGGGTCTACGCACGATTCCGCAGTACAACGTCGAACAGTACGACCTCGATCTCGCACTCATCGTTGGCGACCGTCGGCTCGATATCGAGGTGGACGGCGAACGCTATCATCGAAGCTGGACCGGCGAACTCTGCCTACGGGATCAGCTGCGCAATCAGCGGCTGATCGAGCTGGGATGGGAAGTCAAACGCTTCTGGGTCTACGAGATCCGCGACACGCTCGATGAATGCGTCGCGGAGATCTTGAAGTGGGCGCATAACGCGGCACGAGCAGCCTCGGCGCGGACGACGAGTTCCGGTGGAGCCGACTGAGGCCTCAAGGCGATGTTTGCAGCGCCTGCAGAAACACTTGTACATGCCGCTTCATCCCAGCCGATGTTGTGGTCCAGACCCGCGACGGGAACCCCTCTGGCAGCGCCGCCTCCACCTCCGAAAGCGCAGCATCGACGTTCCGCGCCAAGCCAACGAGCCGGGGCCATACGTCCTTGTTCACCGCGGCAGCCAGCCCTTGCCAATGCCGCGCTTGAATATCGCGCAGCCGATAGTGCATGTTGCCCGCCTTGACTCCCATCGCCAGTCTCGCCCGATCGTAGGCGAGTTGGTTGGGGCCGTTGCCGATGATGGGCCACGCCGACAGCACGTCGTACAGCGGCGTCATGCCGAAGCGGCCGCCGCGCCGGTGTTGGATCGAGAAGTTCTTGGCGTGACCGTCGCCGGCGGCAAGCAGCCAGAACGCGAATTGGGTCAGCACGAAGTGGGTCTGATCGTCCTGCGCATGCTCGCTGTTGGCGAGCACGGTCAGACAGTCCTGCATCGAAGGCCCGCCGTCGCTCTGGTACTTTCGATCGGGCCCGACACCGAGAGCCTGGCACAGATCTTCCTGCGGCAGCCGGGCAATCCATGCTCCGTCCGGCGGCCTGAATCGCGCCTTCCGCTCCGCGCCCTCCGGCGTGCCGATCCACCGGCGATCGAAACGGGTCACGACGAGCGCCTTGGTTTCGCCGAACCTGGCCATCTCGGTTTCGGCGACAGGCAGGCCGAGCGCACGCAGGATCTGGCCGCACAGCCACTCGTTCTCGATCGAGGTGCTCATGTCGGCCCGCATGTTGCCGACCAGGCCGAGAGGCAATTTGAGGATGTGCGTCGTCGGCGTTGCACCGCGCGGCAGGTACCAGCGGCGTCCCATCCGCAGCAGCGCGGTCTTCTCCTGAGCGCCGGCGATCGACAGGCGCAGTGCCGCGTCTTCGTCCCCCTGCCCCAGCGGCACATTGTCTGTCACCGACACCAGAATGCGCTCGACGGCGGTTTCGTCGAGCAATTCGGCATCGATCTTGTTCCAGCCCCCGGGGGCTTCACCGGGTGGCAACAACTGCACCGCACCGACGCAGTCCCGCCCGATCGCCGTCAGCAGATCGAAGGCCTCGGTCGAGCGTGCGCGAAACCTGCTCCGCAAACGGCGACGGATTTCCGCGCTGTCGGGCAGCAGGTTGTCGAAGTAGTTGGTCACCGCGTCGCCGCGAAGCTCGCGGTCCGCGCTGAACGGCAGCGAGAGCGACGAAGGTCGGCCCTCTTCGGCGCGCACCCAGTCCGCGTCGTAGCGCAGCACCGGGGTGCCGGTCCGCAGCGTCGACCACACACCGACGTGCAGGCCGTTCATCCAGACGTGCAGCTCCGCCATCGCGTCACCAATCAGCGCCGGTCTTGCCCTGCTTGGCGGTGGCCTGCTTCGGTGCCGTATCGGGAGTGCTTCCCGGTTGCGACGGTTGAACGTCTCTGAGCACGAGCCGCACGCCCAGCGCGCCCAGCACCTCGAGCAACTGTTCGACGCTGACGGCCGTCGGGTTGGCCTCGATGCGGGCAACCCGCGTCTGGCCCACACCCAGCCTCACGCCGAGTTCCGCCTGACTGAGGCCGCGCGCCTTGCGCAAGGCGCGCAGGTGGGTGGCGAGTTGCCGCGGAGTCTGTATCGTGTAATCCATGCGGCAGGATATGCCGGATCAGGCATTTTTGCAATACATGCCTGATACGGCGTATCTGCAAATCATGCGCTAAGAGGCGTCGAATGCAACACTTGCGCCGAGCGTCAGGTCAGGCCCGAGCTTGGCCCGGAGCAGCGAACCCTTGCCCCCTTCCTACTTCCTCCGCGCCAGCCAATACATCGGAATCCCCACGGCCATGATTGCGATGCGACCAGCGCCACATCGCCGAACTTCGGCCGGGCGCGGCGCTAACGTGCGCTTGTACCCGACCGATGCCGAACCCGCATTCGGCTTCAGGCCTACATGGCCGTTGACGAATGTATCTAATCGGATACTATTTCCCGGCGTTCACCGTTCTCCAAATCGAAGCGTTTGTGACCTGACTCGACAGCGTGTCGCGATCATCGTGCGCAGGTTCGTATCGCTGCTCGCCTGCGTCTTGCTGAAGCGGGAAACCTCGGGGACTGGAAGGCGGTTGGCGGTGAGGTCTCGGAAATGCGGGTCGACGTCGGTCCCGGCTACCGACTTTACTTCACTCGTCGCGGCAGGTTACTGATCATCATGTTGGCTGGCGGAGACAAGTCAACCCAGGCGCGCGACATTCGGCGCGCACAAAAACTTCTCAAGGAGATCGACCTATGAAGAAGGCAAAGCGTGCGTCGAAACTCGTCCCGTTCGACGCGGCACGTTACCTCACCGACGAATCCGCTGTGGCCGAGTACCTGTCTGCCATCCTTGAAGCCGATGATCCCGATCTTCTGCTTCTTGCCCTTGCAGATATCGCGCGAGCCCGTGGTATGACAGAGGTCGCGAAGGAGGCCGGGTTAGGCCGTGAAAGTCTCTACAAGGCGCTGAGCCCAGGGGCGAAGCCGCGCTTCGATACCGTTTTAAAGGTTGCGCGAGCGCTGGGTGTACGTCTATCCGCTCAGCCGATCTAGCCTGAGCCCGAGCAACGGCGCCGCTCACTCCAGCGCCTTTCCGCCCGCCCTCCCCTACTTCCGCCGCGCCAGCCAATACATCGGAATCCCCACGGCCATGATCACGATGCCACCGAGGACCATGTCGCCGAACTTCGGCCCGAAGATCGGGTTGCGGATGTAGTCGATGCTCGACCAGAGCATGTACGCGCACGTGCCGATGAAGATGAGCGGGGTCAGCGGGAACAGCGGCACCTTGAAGGCAGGAGCTTCGCCGCCGCGAGCACGGAAGACGAAGAGGGTGATGCCCGTCAGCAGGAAGAACGTCCAGAAGACCGGCGAGGTGTACGCCACCATCGCATTGAAGCCGTCGGGCGTCGTCGATCCCACGTAGACCAGCAGCAGGCTCACCACCCCCTGCAGGATCAGCGCATTGGCCGGCGTGCTGCCGCGCTCGCGCCAGTTGCCGAGGAAACCGAACAGGCGATAGTCCTGCCCCAGGGCGAAGTTCGTGCGGGCGCCGGTGAAGATCGCCGCGTTCATCGTGGTAAACGCCGACACGCAGACGATCAGCGCGAGCACGATGGCGCCCTTGTCGCCGGCGACCATACGCATCACGTCGGCCGCCACGGCCTTGGACTGCGCCATGCCGGTCATCCCCAGCGCGACGAGATATCCCACGTTGACCAGCATATAGAGCGCGGTCACGGCGACGATGCCCCAAACCAGGATGCGGGTCATGTTGCGTCGGGCATCCCGAACTTCGCCGGCAATGTAGGCCGCTTCGTTCCATCCGCCGTAGGTCAGCAGCACGAACACCATCGCGAGCCCATACGAGAGTTTGCCTGGGTCCACCGGCTGCGCGGGCTGCGTCTGCACCGGCCCTCCGACGACGAGTGCCGCGATGGCCATGCCGATCAACGCCGCGATCAGCGTGATCTCCATGACTTTCTGCATCAGCTTGGAATGCAGCGTGCCGACGAAATTCACCAGCGTGAGTACGACGACGCCGATCGCCGCCCAGATGGCCGAACTCTTCTCGCCGAAGCTGTAGATCTCGGAGGCATAGTCGCCGAAGACGAAAGAGACTGCGGCAATGGCGCCGGTCTGGATGACCGTCATGCGCGACCAGGCGAACAGAAACGACGGCCCGCGGCCCAGCCCTCGGGCGAGAAACGAATACTCCCCGCCGGTATGCGGATAGCGTGAGGAAAGTTCCGCGTACACCAATGCGCCGCAGAGCGATGCAAAGCCCCCGAACAGCCATGCCCCCAGGAACTCGTACGCATCGGCCGTATTGCCGGCCACCATCGACGGCGCCTTGAAGATGCCGACGCCGAGCACCATGCCCACCATCAGGAAAATGCCGTCCGGCACCGATAGGAGGGCGCGCGGCTGCGCCGGCTGATCCTTAGCTGTCTGCGTCATGAATCGATCGTCCCGTGGGTCGCGCGGCACCTTGGCGGGCGCGCTTTGTCGTTGTGCGGACTTGCCGCTTCGAGTACGCCGAGCGCAGCACGGGACGCGTTGTCCCGCCATAACCCGGCGTTGCCGGTCGGTAGCATAACAAGTTAATTGCGCCGGGGGCGCAAGCCCGTCGACGCGCTAACCACAGGGGCGGGTCAGCGACCCGCCCGCATCCTGAAACCGTCGTTGGCACGACACCGGTGGCTACCGAGATAGGTGGGCAGGATCGCCTCCAGCGCCGCAGGCCGGAATCGGAACACCTCCGGCCAGCCGCAGCCGCACACGTTGTCCACCGACATCGAGCGCACGTTGTCTCGGGTGATGAGCTTGACGGGCGACAGTTCCATGACCGCCGCCTGAAGATACGACAGCGTCCGGCCCAGCCCGAGGATGGGCCGGGGGCAATCGACCGCGCGGCCGGTCATGCGGACGAGTTCGCGCAAGGTATACACGTTCGGCCCGCAAAGATCGTAACGCTGGGCGAACGTCGCACCATCCGACAATGCATCCACCATCGCGCGCACGACATCCTCGACCCATACGGGCTGAAATCGCGCCCCAGGCGAGCCCAGCGGAATCAGCGGAGCGAACCGAAGCATCGTCGCGAAGAGGTTGATGAAGCTGTCGCCGCGACCGAAGATGATCGACGGCCGGAAGATCGTCACGTCGATCCCCTGAGCCGTTGCGGCGGCCGCGCGCTCCTCGCCCTCGCCCTTGCTGCGCAGGTAGTTGCTCGGCCCGGCCGGATCGGCGCAGAGCGCACTCATGTGCAGATAGCGCTTGACACCCGTGCGCACGCACGACTGCACGACCCGGTGCGGCAGATCTGCATGCGCACGCTGGAAGCTCTGCGTACCCGACTCGTGCAGGATGCCAACCAGGTTCACCACGGCATCCGCACCCGACAGCACGCGATCGAGATCGGCGTCGTCATGCACGTTCGCCTCGACGATGGAGACGTTCGGCAGCACGAGCAGCTCCCGCTTGGCATGCTCGCGATTCCTCGTCGGCACGCAGCATGCGATCCCTCGCTCGGCAAGCAGCCGGGATAGATGCAGACCGACGAACCCGGACCCGCCCAGCACGGTGACGTTGCGAACGCTCATGGCCACTCCTTCATTTGCTATCGGCCGTCCGAAGCACTCGACTTCGGCGGGATGACCCCTATGCGCTCCTTGAGCGACGTCAATCGCTGCCCAAACACGCGGGCATAGAAGGTGGCGTTGGCCATGACCTTCTTCACGTAGTCACGAGTCTCGTTGAAGGGAATCGTCTCGGCATAGATGGCCGCTTCCATCGCTTCGTCGGCGCGCCACGCGCGCGCCCGTCCGGGACCTGCGTTATACCCTGCGGAT
>JBIKKL010000186.1:0-8330 GCA_044360365.1 Burkholderiales bacterium
TGCAAGCACCGGCTGGTTGTCCAGCGTGTCCATCACATGCCTGAGGTAGTAGGTACCGAGCGAGATGTTGATGTCCAGATCCGTGACCAGCGACTGCTGGTACTGCTTCATGCCGAGCTTGCCCGCCACCCACTTGGCCGTCGCCGGCATGAGTTGCATCAAGCCGGATGCGCCGGCGCTCGAACGCGCGTCGGCCACGAACCGACTCTCCTGTCGCACCAGACCGAACACCCAGGCCTCGTCGAGCCCGTGCTCGGCGGCATACGCGCGGAACTGCTCCCGGTACGGGGCGAGATAACGCAGTCCGAAGTCGTGCAGCGTTCGTGTTCGCTCTGCCGTGTTGATGGCCCGATCCCAAAGTTCGTTGCGACGCGCGAGTTCCGCGGCAGCGATCAGCTGCCTGTCGTCGAACGCGCCGATCGCCCACGTCCATTCCCGTGTGGCTTCGAATCGCAGCCCCAGCCGGTACAGCGCAAGCGAACGCCGAATCGAAGGCGAGGCCTCGATCGCCTTGATCTCGCTTTCGGACGGCCGGTGCGACACGGCCGGCGGTCCGAGGGTTTCGCCGAGCTCTTCCGCAGCCAGCAGGCCGTAGAAATCGTTTTCGGCAGACAGCGGTGCCAGGATGGCATTGGCCCCCGGGGTGTTGCCGTTCGCCTTCAGTGCCCGCGCCTTCCAGTACCGCCACTCGGACTGGCTGCGACCGCCCTCGCTCATGGCGTTGACTGCCGCAAGAAGTTCGTTCCATCGACCGGCACGCAATGCAGCTCGCGCCCGCCATTCGAGCTCGTTGTCGGTGAGCTTGCCCGCACGCCCGAACCACGCGAGTGCTTCCGGGTCGTGCTGCATCGTGCCCCAGTAGGCGAGCTGCCCCCAAACGTATTCCGTCTCCTCGGGCGTGAACGAGTGCGCCAAGCTGCGCCATTGCGTGGCGGCCTCCTGCGGCGCCGTGCGGGCCAGCCGGGTCATCGCGAAAATCAGGACCGTGCGGTCGCCGCGATCCTTGGGTGCAGCGCCCGGCCGCGCGAGGTAGGCCCGCGGATTGGCGGCAACCTGATCGAGCGCCTTGGGATCCGGCGCCTCGCGCTCGGGCACGTATCGACTGAGCCGCTTGGCGAGCGTCACCTGCCCATGCTGCAATGCGCGGCGCATGCGCATCCATACGTCGTCCTGGGTGAGTGCGCCGGTGCGAAGCGCGGACTCGAACACCGCATTGCACGGATCCGGCAACGGACGTCCGCGCAGCCAGAGCACGCGCACCTGTTCGGCGGCATCGCCATCGCCCGCAGCCATCCGGCGCTGGAGCGCATAGCAGGTGACGTCGATGTCCTCGCTGCGGATGCCGACCTGGTCGGTCTGAAAGGAAGCCCAGTCGCCGCGCCTGCCGAGGACTTTCAACCAGTCGTTGCGCAGTCGGTCGGATAGCGGGCCATCGGCCAGGTGCGCAATCGTATCGCGCACATCGGTTGGCTGGATTTCCTCCAGACGCTGCCGCACGCGCCAGTACGTGACGTACGGCGACAAAACGTGCGAAGACAGCCGCGGCGCAAGTTGATCGAGCTTGCTCCGATTGCCGGTGCGAAACGCCTCCCGTGCCGCCATGAAGTCGTCGTCGGACTGGGCGAATGCGGGCACGCCGAACACCCACGCGAGCACGAAGCACAACACCGCGGCCGCCCGCCGGGCGACCGGTCGCCACGCCGTGGCGTCAGCGCAGGAAGAGCCGGTACGCAGGATTGTGAGTCTCATCGTAGTACGGATAACCCAACTGCTTCAGAAAGCGCCGGAAGCGTCCCTGATCAGCCGCGGGGACCTGCATGCCCACCAGCACACGGCCGTAGTCGGCGCCATGATTCCGGTAGTGGAACAAACTGATGTTCCAGCCGCGGTTCATCGCAGCCAGGAAGCGCATGAGCGCCCCCGGACGCTCGGGAAACTCGAACCGATACAGGATCTCGTCGTCGACCGTGCTCGGCGCATGGCCACCGACCGTGTGACGGATATGCAGCTTGGCCAACTCGTTGTCGGACAAATCGAGCGGGGACAGCCCGGCACTGCGCAGCGCCTTGATCAGGGCGTTCGTCTCGCTGCGATCGCGAACCTGCACGCCGACGAACACATGCGCTTCACCCGGATTGGCGAACCGGTAATTGAATTCGGTGATGTTGCGCGCGCCCACGAGCGTGCAGAACTCGCGAAAACTCCCCGGCCGCTCGGGTATGGTCACCCCGAGCAACGCTTCGCGGTGCTCGCCGAGTTCCGCCTGCTCGGCCACGAACCGCAGCCGATCGAAATTCATGTTTGCACCGCACGCCACGGCGATGAGATTCTCGTTCCGGATCCGGTTCGCACCGACGTAACGCTTTGCACCCGCGATGGCGAGGGCGCCTGCCGGCTCGAGAATGGAACGCGTATCCTCGAACACATCCTTGATGGCGGCGCAGATCTCGTCCGTGTCCACCAGGATGATGTCGTCCACGAGGGACTGGCAAAGCCGAAAGGTCTCGCGGCCGACCTGCTTGACCGCAACACCGTCGGCGAAGAGACCGACCTGCTTGAGCTTCACGCGCCTGCCCGCCTTGAGGGACCGATACATGGCGTCGGAGTCCACGGGCTCCACGCCGATCAGCTTGATGTCGGGCCGAAGATGCTTCACGTACGACCCGATCCCCGAGATGAGGCCCCCGCCGCCGATCGCCACGAACACCGCATGGATGGGCCCGGGATGCTGGCGCAGGATCTCCATGCCGATCGTGCCCTGGCCGGCGATCACGTCGGGGTCGTCGTAGGGGTGGACGAAGGTCGCCCCGCTGCGCGCTTCCAGTTGGCGCGAATGCGCGTAGGCTTCGTCGTAGGAGTCGCCATGCAGCACGACCTGCGCGCCACGGCTCTCCACCGCCTGGATCTTGATCTGCGGCGTCGTCACCGGCATGACGATCGTCGCCTTGCAGCCGAGCTTCTGGGCTGCGAGCGCCACGCCCTGCGCATGGTTGCCTGCCGAGGCCGCGATGACGCCGCGACGCAATTCGGCCCGGGTCAATCGCGACATCTTGTTGTAGGCGCCGCGCAGCTTGAACGAGAACACGGGCTGCATGTCCTCGCGTTTGAGCAGCAGCGTGTTGCCGAGGCGCGCGGAAAGCGCCGGCGCCACGTCCAGCGGGGTCTCGTGTGCCACGTCGTAAACGCGGGCAGTGAGAATCCGTTCGAGGTAATCCTTGATCATCGCATCCGTCGGCAGAGAGTGACGACTCGGTGCCCGTCCGCGCATGCCGACAACGGCAGCCGAGGGCGAAGCCATGGCAAAGTCGTAGGGCCTTGAATGCAGACCTGCACCGGGCCAAGCATGAGCGGGGCAGTTTAGCCGGATTCTGCACATTGTGAAAACCACGCCCGATCGCTATGCTTGCCTGCGACGCTCATCGATCGGTGACTGCAGAGCATGACTCAGGACGAACTCAAACAAGCCGTCGCCGCTGCCGCCGTGGAACGCCTGCCTGCCCATACCCTCATCGGCGTGGGCACCGGATCCACGGCCAACTGCTTCATCGATGCCCTTGCCGCACGCAGGCACGAGATCCCCGGCACCGTCGCCAGCAGCGAAGCGAGTGCCGCCCGGCTGCGCAAACACGGCCTGATCGTGCTGGAACTGAACGACGTGACGTCGCTTTCCGTCTACGTGGACGGCGCCGACGAGATCGATGCCCAACTCGCCATGATCAAAGGCGGCGGCGGCGCCCTGACCCGCGAGAAGATCGTGGCGGCTGTCGCGGAGCGCTTCATCTGCATCGCCGATGAATCGAAGCTGGTGCAGCGGCTCGGCCGCTTCCCGTTGCCGATCGAGGTCATTCCCATGGCGCGAGCCCACGTCGAGCGTGCCGTGCGCCACCTCGGCGGCGAGCCGGTACTTCGCGCCGGGTTCACGACCGACAACGGCAATCAGATCCTCGACGTGCGTGGTCTCGATATCCGGGATGCGCGAACCCTCGAAAGCGAGCTGGATCATGTCGCCGGCGTCGTGTCCAATGGTCTGTTTGCGCGGCGCGCTGCCGATGTGCTCCTGCTTGGAACGACCACCGGCGTGCGCGTCATGGAGCGATCGAATCACGATAGGCCGTAATTCGTCGCGACACCGCAACATGTTTGTCACACTGCGGATTTAACCTTCCCCTTTGGCTGCGCTTCGGAGAAGTTCATGAGCGATCACACTTCCAAGCAGTTCGACCAGGAGCTCGAACGCGTTCGCGCTCGCGTGCTGCAGATGGGTGGCACAGTGGAAGAACAGATTCTGCGGGCCTTGCAGGCACTCGCGTCCGGCGATCTGGAACTCGCCCGCAAGGTCATCGCCGACGACCACCGCATCAACACGATGGAAGTGGAGCTCGACGAAGAATGCTCCACCATCATTGCGCGCCGTCAGCCCACGGCAAGCGATCTTCGCCTGCTGATGGCCGTCGTGAAGACGATCACCGATCTGGAGCGCATCGGCGACGAAGCGCAGAAAATCGCTCGCATGGCCGAGCTCATCTACGGCGCCGATCGCGTACCGCCGCCGCGCACCGTGGACATCAAGCACGTCGCCACGGTCGCAATCGACATGCTGCGCATGGCCCTGGACGCATTTGCCCGCCTCGATGTCAGCACTGCTGCGGAGGTGGTCAAGCGCGATCAGCTGGTCGACGAAGAGTTTCGTTCCATCCTGCGCCAGCTCATCACCTTCATGATGGAAGACCCGCGCACCATCACCCATTCGCTGGAAGTTCTGTTCGTCGCCAAGGCGATCGAGCGCATCGGCGATCACGCGAAGAACATGTCCGAGTACGTCGTGTACATGGTCAAGGGCAAGGACGTACGCCACCTCGCCCCGGATGCGTTCGTGCGCGAAACGATGAGCTGAGCGCTGCCTCGAGAATCCCAAGACGCAGTGGCCACGAAGCCTGTCGCCGACCATCAGCCCGGGAATGCAATCGGCAGCGCGAGCAAGCCTCTGCGCCGGCATTCCATGACTCGCCCCGGGTCTCATCGGTCCCATACGAACAGCCAACTGGTGGGATAATCGCTACATGGCGCATTTTTCTCCCTCCACACCGGCATCGCCCCGGGCTCATGGGCCACGATGGAGACCGTCGCCGCACCGCCGGGTGCCGGAGCGCATCGCATGACCGATTTCCCGACGCTCGCCGCCGTCGATCTGGGCTCCAACTCCTTCCATCTCCAGGTCGGAAGGGTCGTAGGCGAGCAGATCTACCCGCTCGACAGTCTGCGCGAGCCCGTGCGCCTGGGCGCCGGCCTGCAGGCAGACAAGACGATCGACGAAGACACGCAGGTCCGCGCACTGGAATGCCTGTCGCGCTTCGGCGAACGCTTGCGCGGCCTGCCGAAGCGCGCGGTGCGAGCCGTCGGCACCAACACGTTCCGCGTCGCCAAGAACGCCAAGGCCTTCTTCAAAGCCGCCGAAGACGCGCTCGGTGTCCCGATCGAAATCATTGCCGGCCGGGAAGAGGCGCGCCTCATTTATCTGGGCGTCGCGCACAGTCTGCCGATTACCAAAGAGCGCCGACTGGTGGTCGACATCGGCGGCGGATCCACCGAGTTCATCATCGGTTCGGCGCTCAAGCCGCTTCGGCTCGACAGCCTGCACATGGGCTGCGTGAGCTACACGCTGCGATACTTTCCTGATGGCCGCGTCACGCGCGCCGCGATGAAGAGCGCCGAACTTGCCGCGCGCTCCGAGCTGCAGACCATGGCGGTCAGTTTTTCGCACGCGCATTGGCAGGAAGCCGTCGCGTCGTCGGGAACGGCTCGCAGCTTGGCCGAGGTCATGCAAGCGCTCGGTCTCGGAGATGGATCGATTACCCCGGAGGGGTTGGGCGAACTGCGTGCGCAAGTCCTGAAGCAGGGCAGCTTCGAGCGTCTCGATGCCCCCGGTCTGCGCGCAGACCGCGCCGCCGTCCTCCCCGGCGGACTCGCCATCATGAGCGCCATCGTCGCCGAACTGAAGGCCGATCAAGTCGTCATCGCCAACGGTGCGATGCGCCAGGGCATACTGTGGGACTTGCTCGGCCGGGTGCATCACCACGACATGCGCGACGTCACTGCCGCCCAGTTCATGCAGCGCTACCATGTCGACAGTACCCAGGCCAAAAGGGTCGCTACCGTCGGCATTCAGCTCCTCACGCAGATTCCCTGTGAGGATCGCGAGAACGCCGAGATGTTCCTGACGTGGGCCGCCAAGCTGCACGAGATCGGGATTACTGTCGCGTACAGCGGCTATCAAAAGCACGGGGCCTACATCCTGCGCAACGCCGACATGCCCGGCTACTCACGCATGGAGCAGGAGCGCCTCGCCGCCCTCGTGCTGTCGCATCGCAGGCAACTGCGCAAGCTGCCGGATGCCGTGATCGGCGATGCAGACTGGCCCCTGGTCGCAGCCCTCCGGCTGGCCGTGCTTTTCAGCCGCAGTCGCGGGCGGGTCGAACTGCCGAAGCTGCGCCTGCGCAGTGATGGCCGGCGCTTCGTCCTCGACGTGCCCGAAGCCTGGCTGGCCGCCAACCCTTTGACCGAGACCGCACTGCGCGAAGAAATGGATCTGTGGCACGGTTCCGGTGCCGAGCTCCTCGTCCGGGTCGCCCGGGACGACGCTTCAGTGGCCCAGTTGGCAACGGCCGCCTGAACGACGCGCGCGCCGTCCTCTACGACAAGAAACACCTGACATCCGATGCCGACTTCCCGCGATGCGCCCGCGCAGATCCTGCGTGAACTGGAGCGCGTACAAGCCCAGGTTACCGCCGCGCAGGATCATCTCCTGCTGCAATGGCGCGCCTCGACGCCGATGGGACGCTATGCCGAAAGCGCCGCCAACCTCGCCGCCTACATCGCGTTGCGGCGGCTCGATCTCACCCGACTGCAGGCACAACTGGCCGCGCTGGGCTTGTCGTCGCTCGGCCGATGCGAAGCCCATGTCGTTGCGACGCTCGACGCGGTCGCAGATGCACTTCGACACCTTTGCGCACGCCGCCCCCCCTTCGCGTCGAAGCGCATCCACAACATGGCCGACCCAGGCAATGCGGCGCTCGAACGGGCGACCGCGCGCCTGCTCGGCCCTCGTCCGGGTTCGCGTCGAACGCGCTTCATGGTGACGCTACCCACGCAAGCCGCCCATGATCCGAAGTTCGTCGACGCGCTCGTCGAACATGGCATGGATTGCGCCCGCATCAATGCAGCACACGATACGCCGAAGGACTGGCTCGACATGGCGAAGCATGTTCGCCGCGCCGCAGACAGGCGCAAGCGGAACGTCAGGATCCTGGTCGATCTGCCCGGCCCGAAGCTGAGGACCGGGCCGCTGCCCCCGGGCGCGCCGATCCTGCATGTGCGGGTGAAGCGCGACGAGCAGGGCCGGCTGGTTCGACCCGCGCAGATCATCCTCGACGGATCGGGGCTTGCGGGAGGCCACGCGTCGAACGCGGCCGAGCCCGATCGGATCAGCGTGCCGACGGCCTGGGCACGCGCGCTGCGAAATACCGATGAAATCTCTTTTCGTGATCTGCGGGACAGACGGCGCACATTCACCGTGGTGCAGCGTATCGATCGTGATCGCGTGCTCGCCCAATCCGACCAGGGCGCCTACCTCGCCCCCGGCATTCGACTGTCGCGACATGCGCCAAGCGGCTCGCGCACACGCTGCGTTGTCGGTGCTTTCGATGCGCCGCCCGTCGAAGTTCGCCTGCGCATCGGCGATCGACTCCTGCTCTCGCCCATCGCGGATACCGGCCGGGCGGCACGGCTCGATGACACCGGCCGGGAAGTGGAACCCGCCCGCATCGGCTGCATCGAGCCGTCGATATTCCGGTACCTGCAGCCAGGCCAGCATGTAAAGATCGATGACGGCAAGATCGACACCGACGTCGAAACCGTAGATGCGGACGGCGCCCTGCTGCGTGTGGTGCACGCCCCGCCCAAGGGGGCGCGCCTCGGCCCGGACAAAGGCCTCAATTTCCCGGACACACCGTTACCCGCGCACGGCCTGGATCAGCGCGACCAGTCCGCCCTGCGCTTTGCCGCCATCCATGCCGACATCGTGGGCTATTCCTTCGTGCAAACGGCCGACGAGATGGACGCACTCCATCGCACTCTTGCAGGACTCACACGCAGAAGGCTCGGCATCATTGCCAAGATCGAAACGGCCACCGCGATCGAAAACCTGCCGGACATCATCGTTCGAGGTGCGAGCCAGGGTCCCTTCGGCGTGATGATCGCGCGCGGCGATCTCGCGGTGGAGATCGGCTATCTGCGCCTTGCCGAGGTACAGGAAGAGCTGATGTGGCTCTGCG
>JBIKKL010000729.1:0-2771 GCA_044360365.1 Burkholderiales bacterium
CCCGGCACACGAGCTCTGCCACGCGCGAAGCAACGCCCCGACGCTGTGATCGACCCGACCAGGATTGCGGATGCCTTCTACTACCTGCACACGCAGCACCGCTCGTGCTGGACCCACGAACTCCAGCTCACGCCGTCCGTCACCAGACCGAGCTACTGAAGCGTGGCCATCCGGCGCCACTGTTAAACTGAAAAAACTTCAGATCGATACCAGGAGCATCCCATCCATGAAGCTGTGGCACCAGAGTTTCGCGCAACTCGACAAGCTGCCCGCCTACGTCGCCGCCATACGAGAGCACCTCGACAAAGTGGCCGCCCCCGGCACGACCATCGACATTCACGGCATGCGCCCCGGTTCCCACACGACGATGCAGCCGGGCAAGGACATCGGGTACTCCTACGTCCAGCACATGCACAGCCTGCAACTGCTCGACGCCGTCCGGCAGGCCGAGAAGGAAGGCTACGATGCCTTCCTCATGAGCACCATTCCGGATCCCTACCTCCAGATCGCACAAAGCATCGTGGACATTCCCGTCGTCGGCATGGGATTCAGCTGCATGCACACCGCGTCGTACGTCGGCCGTAAGTTCGGTATCGTCACGTTCATTAAAGAGATGCCCCCGCTTTACCAGGACAACATCCGCAAGTACGGCCTGGAGCGTCTCGGCGGGCCCGTGCGTCACCTCGGTTTCTACTTCGACGACGTGCAGAAGGGCTTCGAAGATCCGAAGCCCGTGGTGGATCGCTTTGTTCAAGTCGTCCGCGAGATGGTCGAGCAGGATGGCATCGATGTCGTCATCCCCGGTGAGCTGCCGATGCATCTCATGCTCCATCGTGCCGGCTGCCACCGCGTGGACGAAGTCCCGGTGATGGATGGCCTCGGCGTCACGGTGAAGATGGCCGAGATGCTGGTGACGCTGCGACGCACGAGCGGGCTACGCGTCAATCGGCAGAACTACTTCTACGCCAAGCCCGACGATGTGCGCTTCGACGAACTGAAATCGTTCTACCAAGTGAAATAGTCCTACGCCGCCTGCGGCGCAGGACGATCACTCCGGTCGAATGCCTGCTGCCTTGGCCACCTTCGACCAGCGCGCGAATTCGTCCTGCAGGTAGGCCTTGTACGCCTCGGGGCTGGACGATGTCGTAGGCTCGAAGCCACCCGTCACGAACTTCTCCTTCAGATCGGGCGACATTACCGCGCGCGTCAGCGCACCATGCAGCTTTTCGACGATCGCACGTGGCGTTTTCGCGGGCGCCATGACTGCATACCAGTTCACCGCCTGCATGCCCGGTATCCCCTGCTCCTTTACGGTCGGCACATCGGGCACCAGCGAACTGCGTTTGTCACTGGTGACAGCCACGGCGCGCAGCTTGCCGGCCTTCACCGGTGGGTACAGCACCGGCAGATCCATCGCCATGCCCTGCACATGGCCACCCAGCAAGTCGGTCAGCGCCGGGGCTGCGCCCTTGTAGGGCACGATCTGTATCTTCACGCCGGTGTTGAGCTTCATGAGTTCGAGCACCATGCGGGTCAATCCGCCCGCCCCGGCCGTTGCAAAATCGAGCGCACCGGGCCGAGACCGCGCCAGCGCAACCAGTTCCTTGATCGACCTGGCCGGCAACACCGGGTGCGTGACCACGAGCACCGGGCTCATGACCACCGTGCTGATACCGGCGAAGTCGGCCACGGCATCGTACGGGACTTTCGCATACGTGAAACTCGTCATGACGAGTGGACTCAATCCGGCAAGTCCGAGCGTATAGCCATCAGGCGCCGCCTTGGCGACGAAATCCGTCCCGATGATGGCATTCGCCCCGGGCCGATTCTCGACGACGAACGAGGCACCGAGAGACTCGGCGAGCTTCGGCGCAATGAGGCGGGCAATGATGTCGTTCGCCCCGCCGGGCGGGAATCCGATGACGAGTCGCACCGGCTTCGTTGGATAGTCCTGCGCGACGGCAGATCCCGAAGCCATCAGGGTTACAGCGAGTGCAGCACCCCACATCCTCTCGATTCTGCTATTCAACGTGTCACTCCACCTTGATCCCTGCGAGTTGTATGACCTTGCGTGCCCGCACCGATTCTTCGCGCATGTACGCAAGAAAAGCATCCGGTTTCGTCGGCTGCGGCTCAGCCCCCTGTCGCGACAGATGCTGCACCAGATCCGGTTCGGACAAGGCTCGGGCAACGGCTCCGTTGAGTCGATCGAGGACGCTTGCGGGTGTCTTTGCAGGCGCCGAAAGTCCGGCCCAGGTCACAGCCTCGAATCCCGGCACTCCGGACTCGGCCACGGTAGGCAGATCCGGGGCAGCCTTCGCCCGCTTCGCACTTCCGACGGCCAGGGCGCGCAGCTTGCCAGCCTTTACATGCGGCAGCGTGGCCGGCATGGTGTTCAGCATGACCTGGACCTGACCGCCGAGAAGATCGGTCAATGCCGGCACGGACCCCTTGTAGGGCACATGGACCATGTCGATGCCCGCGAGCGACTTCAATAGCTCCATGCCCAGATGGATCGGCGAGCCATTGCCTGCCGACGCGTAGTTCAGCTGCCGCGGTTTCGCACGGGCCACTGCGACGAGATCCTTCACCGAATGAACGGGCAGTCCGGGATTCACTACGAGGATGGTCGGGTTCACCGCCAGCAGACTGACGGGCGCAAAGTCCTTGAACGGATCGTACGGCAGCTTCGAGTGCAGCAACGGATTGACGATGAACCCCGTGCCTGTGGAAACGAGCAAGGTATGCCCATCCGGCGCCGCACGCGCGAC
>JBIKKL010000730.1:0-2767 GCA_044360365.1 Burkholderiales bacterium
TCCCCGGACGAAGTCGACCGCCAGAAACAGTCCTGCGGGCAGCGTCAGGGCGATGCCCAGAACCAAAATTTCGAAGAAGGCGGCGAACGGGTGCCGCCAATGTCGCCCCAGTGCCGTACCGACGGCCCCGAGATGGGCCCAGACCCAGGCGTTCACGACGCCTCTCCGAGCAGCATGCCGTCCTGAAGTCGAATGCGCCGCGGGGAGAGATGTTCAAGCACGGATTGATCGTGTGTTGCGACGACCACCGTCACCCCGACGGCGTTGAAGCTCAGGAACAAGTCTGCAATCGCGCGGGCGTAATCCGGATCCAGGTTGCCCGTCGGCTCATCAGCCAGGAGAATCGCCGGCCGGTGAACGATGGCTCGCGCGATGCACAGCCGTTGCTGTTCCCCCCCCGATAGCGTTACCGGCATGGCCCTTTCCCGATCGAGCAGACCGACCTTGTCCAGTGCTGCGCGCACCCGCTGCGCGATCGCGTTGCGCTGGAAGAGCGCGATGCGCAAGGGCAATGCCACGTTTTCGTACACGTTGCGATCGAAGAGCAGGCGGTGATCCTGAAACACGAGGCCGAATTGGCGCCGCAGGTAAGGGAGTTGACGCGACCGCAGCCGACTGGGATCCTCACCGTTGATCAAGACGCGGCCCCCGGTCGGATGTTCGATCGCCGACATGAGATTGAGCAAGGTGCTCTTGCCGGCGCCCGAGTGGCCCGTGATGGCGGCCAGTTCCCCCTTGGCGATCTCGATGCTCACGTTTTGCAGCGCAGCCTTGCCGCCGGCGTAGCGCTTGTCGACGCGCTCGAATCGAATCATCGGCGCCCCCTCAGGGAGTGGCCCGGTTCCGGATCTCGACGCGGATTAGAACGCGCGTCACTCGAACAAGGCATTGACAAAGGCGCGCGCGTCGAACGGTTGCAGATCGTCCATGCCCTCGCCGACGCCGATAAACCGCAGGGGAACGGGGCGGTCCTTCGCCTTGACCGAGCGCGTATGCGCGATTGCCGCGATCACGCCGCCCTTCGCCGTGCCGTCGAGTTTGGTCATGATGATGCCGGTAACGCCGAGCGTGTCGTCGAAGGCCTTCAGCTGAGCGAGCGCGTTCTGTCCGGTGTTGGCATCAAGAACGAGCAGCACCTCGTGCGGGGCGCCGGGCAATGCGCGGTCGATAACCCGCCTGACCTTGCGGATCTCCTCCATGAGGTGCAGCTGTGTCGGCAGACGCCCCGCCGTATCGGCGATCAAGACATCGATATTCCGCGCGGTCGCTGCCTGCACGGCGTCGAAGATCACGGCGGCCGAGTCGCCGCCCCTCTGGGCAATGACGTCGACGCCGTTGCGCTCGCCCCAAACGGCCAGTTGCTCCCTGGCCGCAGCCCGAAAGGTATCGCCCGCGGCGAGCAGAACGGACATGCCGTCTGCCTGGCAGTAGCGGGCGAGCTTTCCGATCGATGTCGTCTTGCCGGTGCCATTGACGCCGACCATCATGATGACGAAGGGCTTCCGGTCGGCGATCTCGATCGGTCTTTCCAGCGGCGCGATCAGCTCATAAAGAACATCCTTCAGAGCCGCTCGAAGCTGGCTGGCGTCGGCGAGTTTGTCGCGCTTTGCCTTTTCGCGCAGCGCGGTGATGACGTGGGTGGTTGCGGACACTCCGACGTCGCTCGTGATGAGCAGGTTTTCAAGCTCTTCGTACAGCGACTCGTCGATCTTGGGGTGGCGGCTGAAGAGATCGGTGAGGTCGGTATTCAAGACCTCGCGCGTGCGCTGCAACCCCTGTTTGAGTCGTGCGGCCCAGCCCCCGGTTTCGGGTTTGGCGGGTTCGACCGGACTCGGGGGTTCGCTCGGCGGCGCTTTCTGCAAAGCGGCCTTGTCTTCCTCCTTGCGCCTTGATTTGAGGAAACCGAACATGGTGTTACATTGTCAGACGAAGTTGCCGAAGCGGCGTGGATTCTAGCATGCGATCTTTCCTCATCAGGTGGTTGACCGTCCTCGGTCTCATATCGTTCGTCCCATCGGGACCCGCACTCGCTGCCGCATCTGCCGTGCACGTGTATCGGCTCGACAACGGCCTGCGTGTACTCGTGAAGGAAGATCATCGGGCGCCCGTCGTCGTGTCGATGGTCTGGTATGTGGCCGGAAGCATGGACGAGTTCAACGGCACCACGGGCGTCGCCCACGTGCTCGAACACATGATGTTCAAGGGCACACCGAATGTACCGCCGGGCGAATTCTCGCGCCGGATCGCACGGGCCGGTGGACGCGACAACGCCTTCACCTCCCGCGATTACACCGCTTACTTCCAGACGCTGCACCGAGACCAGCTGCCTCTCGCGTTCGAACTCGAAGCCGACCGCATGCAGGCTCTCACCCTCGACAAGGCAGAGTTCGAAAAGGAAATTCAGGTGGTCATGGAAGAGCGGCGCTGGCGTACCGACGATCGTCCCGCCGCGTTGCTCTACGAATCGCTCATGGCGACAGCGCTGCAGTCCCATCCCTACCGACATCCGGTCATCGGCTGGATGAGCGATCTGCAAGCCATGAGCGTGGACGATGCGCGCAACTGGTACGACCGCTGGTACGCGCCGAACAACGCAATACTCGTCGTCGTGGGGAATGTTGCCGGTGAGGAGGTGCTGGGGCTTGCCAGGAAATATTTTGGCGCGATTCCTACGCGCGTATTGCCGGAGCGCAAACCGCAGCAGGAGGCCGAGCAGCGCGGCATGCGTCGCGTAGTGGTCAAGGCGCCGGCCGAATTGCCGTCGATC
>JBIKKL010000731.1:0-2766 GCA_044360365.1 Burkholderiales bacterium
GCTGCGCATTGGCAACCGAAGCGCCATCGAACCGGTCTGCAACGCATGAATGGTCGCAGGGCACGCGCTCATTGTTTCCTTCCGCCGTCCAGATCAGCGGACCAACGGGAACGCGCAAAATGGCAACGGCGCATCGATTCTCCTCGGCGCGGACGGTTCGGAACGCGAGTCGGAGCCCCGAATCGCTCTGAAATTCGACGTGCTAGAATGGCTCGATTCCAACGCTTCAACGACTGCCCGTGATCTCGCTGACCATCAACGGAGAAGCGCGCACCTTCGACGCGCCGATGAAGGTGGACGCCCTGATCCAGATCCTCGCATTGCAGGGCAAGCGCGTCGCCCTCGAACGCAACGGCGATATCGTGCCCCGTAGCCGTTTCGCCGAGGAGTGGCTCGCGGACGGCGACCGCATCGAAATCGTAGTCGCGGTCGGCGGTGGTTGAAGACCGTTCGCAATTCGCTGGAGCGACGAACATGACACCGAAAGACAATCTGGATGCCCTGCAGCTCGGCGAACGCACTTTTCGTTCGCGGCTGCTCGTCGGCACCGGGAAGTACAAAGACTTCGCAGAAACCCGCGCCGCCGTCGACGCGAGCGGCGCCGAAATCGTAACGGTCGCCATACGCCGGACGAACATCGGACAAAATGCGAACGAGCCCAGCCTGCTCGAATACCTGCCGCCGAACAAATTCACGCTGCTGCCCAACACCGCCGGCTGCTACTCGGCGGACGACGCCGTACGCACCCTGCGTCTCGCACGCGAACTGCTCGACGGCCACGATCTCGTCAAACTCGAAGTGCTCGGCGACCAGCACACGCTGTTTCCGAACATGGTCGAAACACTGAAGGCCGCCGAGACGCTCGTGAAAGACGGCTTCAAGGTCATGGTCTATTGCAGCGACGACCCGATCCTCGCCAAGCAGCTCGAGGAAATCGGCTGCATCGCCGTCATGCCGCTCGCCTCGCTGATCGGCTCCGGCATGGGAATCCTCAATCCGTGGAACCTGCAGATCATCATCGCCAACGCAAAAATCCCGGTGCTGGTCGATGCCGGCGTAGGTACCGCTTCGGATGCCGCCATCGCGATGGAGCTCGGCTGCGACGGCGTGCTGATGAACACCGCCATCGCGGCTGCCAAGAATCCGGTGCTGATGGCCAGCGCGATGCGCAAGGCCGTCGAAGCCGGCCGCGAAGCCTTCCTTGCAGGGCGCATGCCGAAGAAGCTTTATTCCGCTTCGCCCAGCTCCCCGACGACGGGCCTGATCGGCCGTTAGCCACCGCCGCCGCAAACGCAACGCCCCCCGCCTCGTCGAATGGCCCTGCCGGCGCGCAGGGCCGCCACATCCCGCCCCATCATGACCACCGAGACGCCTTCAGCGCATCGCGCGATCCGCAGCTACGTGCTGCGCCAGGGACGCATGACCGACGCGCAGCGCGATGCACGCGATCGTTTGCTCGAACGCTTCGGCGTGACCTATTCCGGCAAGCCGATCGACTTCGATGGCCTGTTCGGACGTCGCGCACCTCGCATCCTGGAGATCGGCTTCGGTATGGGAGAAACCACGACCGAGATCGCTGCGAATCATCTCCATATCGACTATCTCGGTCTGGAAGTGCACGGTCCCGGCGTGGGCAGCCTCCTGCGCCAGATCGAAGCACGATCGATCACGAACGTGCGCGTCATTCAGCACGATGCGGTCGAGGTCGTCACCACGATGATCCCGGAAGGCTCACTGACAGGCATCCACATCTTCTTCCCCGACCCGTGGCCGAAGAAGCGACATCACAAGCGGCGCATTCTGCAGGCGCCGTTCGCGCGGCTGCTCGCGTCGAGATTGATGCCCGGCGGCTATCTGCACCTGGCCACCGACTGGGAAGAGTATGCCTATTGGATGTTGGAAGTGCTCGATCAAGTGCCCGAGCTGGAGAACACGGCCGATGACTTTTCGCCGCGCCCGGACTATCGCCCGCTCACGAAGTTCGAACGTCGGGGCTTGAAGCTCGGGCACGCGGTACACGATGTCGTGTACCGCCGCCGCACTCCGCCGCTGACTACTTGATCAGCCCCATGCGCTTGGCTGCCGCCTGATACGCGGTGGTCCGCTCCTTCATGAAGGCATCCATCTTGTCGACGCCGATGTCGACGAGTTCGAAGCCGTTCTTCTCGGCCAGCGTCTTCATCTCCGGATCGGCGTTGAGCATTGCCCACAGGTCGGACATCTTTTTGCGAGCATCGGGCGGCGTCGACTTCGGCATGCCGATGCCCCGATAGGCGCCATCGACCCAATCGACCCCCAACTCCTTGAAGGTGGGCGTATCGGGCAGCATGGGATGGCGTTTGTCCATGGCGATGGCAATCGCTCGCACGCGAGCCTTGTTGTTGATCGCGAATGTCGAGTACGACATCGCGCCCGTGACGTGACCGCCCACGATCGCCGTCGCGAGATCGCCCGTGCCCTTGAACGGCACGTAGGTGCTCGTAGCGCCAGCGATCTGATTGAAGCGAACTTGCGCGGCATGATTGGCCGAATTGAGGCCCGAGCCTGCGAACGTCACCTTCTCTGCCTGCTCCTTCGCCATCCTGACCAGATCCTGATACGTCTTGATCGGACTATTGATGGGCACGAGGATGGCGTCGGGAGTGTAGTGAAACCAGTAGACCGGCAGCACGTCGGTCGTCTTGTACTGCACCTGCCCTTCGAGCGGCTGCAGGAAAACGTGCGGCAGATTGATGCCGACGACATTGAGCCCATCGCCGGGCAGAT
>JBIKKL010000732.1:0-2762 GCA_044360365.1 Burkholderiales bacterium
ATCTTTCCTACCGTAGCCGCAACTGGTTCCTGAACGTGCTCGCCACCTTCTGAAGCCTCCTCTTCAATCGACCCTGCCCCGACACTGAGTCGCCCCCGGGGTCGACTCAGGGGGGCAGGATCAACGCGGCCGGGCGCAATTGCCACGGCATCGTATCGCCTTTAGACTCGGGCCATGCCGTGCAGGAGTACGCGTTTCGTCATGTCGCCCGATTCATTCCGTTGCGGATCACCTTGCGTCAAAGCATCCGGGGCGATGAAAAACCCGTGCGGCAGGTTTTTGCAACCGTCGCCTGCGCTTGTCGCGGCGTCCTTGCTCGCGGCAACGGCTTGCAGTGCCGCTTCGGCCCAGTCTTACCCGACTCGACCGGTGCGCGTCGTGGTCTCGGTGCAGCCGGGCGGCAACCTGGATCTCATGGGGCGCGCCACGGCACAGTGGCTAACCCAATCGCTCGGCCGGCAAGTCATCGTCGAGAACCGGCCCGGCGCGAACAGCATGATCGGCATCGACCACGTCGCGAAGGCGGCGCCCGATGGCCATACGCTGCTCATGATCGCCCAGAGTTTTCTGATCGGCGCAAGGATGGCAAGCACCTCGCCTTTCGATCCATTGCGGGATTTCGCACCGATATCCCAGATTGCGACGTTGCCGCTTTTTCTCGTCGTACACCCCTCGCTACCGGCAAGAACCGTCAGGGAACTGATCGATTTCACCAAAGCCCGCCCTGGACAGGTCAACTACGCCACATCGGGAAACGGCTCCGGCTCGCATCTGGCCATGGAACTCTTCCGGCGTCAGGCTGAAGTTCGGATGGAGCGCATTCCCTATAACGGCGACGGCCCGGCCCTGGTGAATCTTCTCGGTGGTCAGGTACCGGTCAAGTTCGACAATCTGAGCACCTCGATCGGCCATGTCAAGGCCGGACGGCTGCGCGCTATCGGGGTTACCACACCGAAGCGCACCGATCTCATGTCGCAGGTGCCTGCCATTGCCGAAACGCTCCCGGGATTCGCCGCGAGCATATTCAACGGCATCGTCGCACCCGCCGCAACCCCCAGGGAAATCGTCGGACGCTTGCACGCCGATGTCCTGAACTTCACACGCTCACCCGAACATCGCGATCGATTTCGTCAACTCGGCGTGGAACTGCAGGGCAGCGCAACAGCCGAGCAATTCGCCGAGTTTCTCAAGGCGGAAGACGCGCGCTACGCCAAAGTCATCGACGAGGCCGGCATTCGCAACTGATCGATCCTCGTCCCCACGCCGCACTCGCGATTGCCGTCCGCGCGCACGCATCCTCTGCATGCGTCGCGCCCCCTCGATCCGGGAACTCCACGCGGCCGGGTTCACCCCAACCGACTCGTCACAAAGCACACCATGACCGAACCTCGCCACCCTGGACGCAACGTCTATCTCCTGATCCTCTGCCAGGGCCTGCTCTTCGTCAACAACACGACGCTGATCGCCATCAACGGCCTCGTCGGCCTCGCACTCGCGCCGACAGCCGCGCTCGCCACGATTCCCGTCACGTCGTACGTCATCGGATCGGCACTCGCGTCGGCGCCGATCGCACGCATGATGCGCATCTATGGCCGACGTGTGGGCTTCACCGTCGGCACGCTATGCGGCATGCTGGGCACGGCACTGGCAGCCCTCGGCGCACATCACAAATTGTTCTGGCTCGTGTGCCTGGGCACGCTCGTCGTCGGCGTCTACAACGCGTGCGGCCAGCTCTATCGTTTCGCGGCCGCCGAGGTTGCGCCGTTGAACTTCAAGGAGCGCGCGATCTCCTGGGTGATGGCCGGCGGCATCCTTGGCGGCATCGTCGGGCCGAACCTCGCGAATCATTCCAAGGATCTGATGGAAGTTCAGTTCGCCGGCTCGTATGCCGTTTCGATCGTCGTCGCCATCATCGCAACGGCAGTCATCCAGCTCATCACGTTCCCGCCGCAGACGGCTCAGGAACGTGCCGGTGGCGGCCGCCCGATCCGCGAAATCATGCGTCAACCGACCTTCATCGTCGCGGCACTCTCGGCGACCGTCGGATTCGGCATCATGAACCTGCTGATGACGGCCACACCGCTCGCGATGCAGATGTGCAGTCATCCGTTTTCATCGGCCGCCCTCGTTCTCGAGTGGCATGTGATCGGAATGTTTGCGCCCTCGTTCTTCACGGGCGGCCTCATCAAGCGCTTCGGCGTGCTCAACATCATCTTCGTCGGCATCCTCCTCATGTTCGGTTGCGTGGCCTTCGCGCTCATGGGGAACGACATCATGCACTTTCTCGGCGCGCTTTTCGTGCTCGGGGTCGGATGGAATTTCATGTTCGTCGGCGGCACGACGCTGCTGCTCGAGACGTATCGTCCCGAAGAGAAGAACCGCGTTCAGGGAACGAACGACCTGCTCGTGTTCGTCACGATGGCGACTTCCTCGTTCGCCTCCGGCGCCCTGGTGACCAGTCGCGGCTGGGAAATCATCAACTACGGTGCACTGCCGTTCCTGATGATCGTGGCCATTGCGGTACTCTGGCTGATGAATCAGCGCCGCGTGCAAGGCGCATCGGCCCGAACCTGAATCATCGGATCGCCGCGGGCAAGATGACGCCGCGGTTCGATCGATGCGCTGTCGATCCGTCACTGCAATTCGAGCGCAGGCCAGGCGCTTGCATCCACCGTCTCCCGATAGGCGTGCCATGTCGCATGACCCAGCAGCGGAATCGTCACCGCAAGCCCGATCATCGCGGTCGCGAAGCCGATACCTGT
>JBIKKL010000733.1:0-2760 GCA_044360365.1 Burkholderiales bacterium
GAGCGCGGGCAATGGTATTTCCAGCGCTACATCCAGCATCTGCCCACGCGTGGGGAGATCGTGCTGTTCGACCGCAGCTGGTACAACCGCGGCGGTGTCGAGCGGGTGATGAGCTTTTGTTCGAACTCGGAATACGATGAGTTCATGCGCCAGACGCCCGAGTTCGAACGCCAGCTCGTGCGCAGCGGCGTGCATCTGTTCAAGTTCTGGTTCTCGGTGAGCCGCGACGAGCAGCGGCGCCGCTTCAGGGAGCGGCAAGCGCACCCCCTGAAGCAGTGGAAGCTGAGCCCGATCGATATGGCCTCGCTCGACAAGTGGGATGATTACACGCGTGCCAAGGAAACGATGTTCCTGCATACCGATACCTCCGATGCGCCCTGGACGGTCATCAAGTCCGATTGCAAGAAGCGCGCGCGGCTCAATGCCATGCGCTACGTGCTGCACCGGATGCCCTACACCCGCAAGGATCTCACCGTCATCGGATCGGTGGATCCACTGATCGTGGGGCGACCGTCGCTCGTGCCGGGCGTGGGCGACGATCAATTGGCCCAGGCGGGCAACGGCTGACGTGGCGGGCGCAGACGATCATCGCAGGCTCGGGTTGGCGAGCCTGTTTCCTGCAGGGATCGTTCTTGCGCTCTACCAAGGGGTCTTCGGTGCCGCGCTGTGGTTCGTGCTCCAGGGCGACGCCCTCGATGCCGTGCTCTGCTTCGGCCCCATCGCCATCGTCGCCGCGTTGGCAATGACTTCGCAGGCCGATCGCAAGCAGTACATTGCTCGGCTCCTCGCCGCCGCGATCTTCCTGCCGGTCGGGCTCCTGTTTTGGGCCAGTTCGCATCCGGCGGGCGGCTGGCTGCTATGGCTGCTGACGGTGGTCCACGTCTTCGCGTTCTTGCTCGTGATTCTCTGGCTTGCTCGCCTCGCCACGAGAATCGATGCCGCTCGCGGCATCCCGGCCGCAGGATCCGATCGGCTGGCGGGCCGGATGAATTCCCTGCAGCGTTCGGCGAACGGGCACTTCCGCCTGGCCCGGCACGGGGCCGAGGACGTGTGGACTGTCGATCTGTTCGCCGATGCACAACCCGGTCGCAAGCACCGCATGACGTTGAGTCTCGGTGCGGGCAGCGGATGCGTGGAGGTCAAGGAGTTTCTCTCGGTCGATGGCGCTGCCCCGCAAACCGCAAGGGAGCGCGACATGCGGGCCGCCGCCGAACCCTACTTCGACCCCACTCGACCCGACGCGCAGGCAGTCTGGAACCGCACCCGGCAATCGAGCATGATCGATCCCGACCGTTTCGTGGCAACCAATGTTCGCTTCGATGGCGACGAGGTCCGATTCGAGTACCCGCCGGGTACCACCGCCGACAACGATGCAGTCATCACCCTGTTCGCCGCGCTCGTGACCCGATCCGGCTACGCTTGGGCACCCAGGCTTTTCGGCTAGCCGCTTTGCGGGAATCGGCAACCGCCCACGCGCGTCGTGCACGCCGATACAATCGGGCATGGTCCTCGACATCCGTCATCCCCGCGACATCCGCGCCGACATCCGGTCGGGAAAGCTCACCGGCGTGACGGCCGGCCTCGGCCAGAACTTCGTCCAGTGCAATCTCGCGGTATTGCCGAAGGCGCAGGCCTACGATTTCCTGCTCTTCTGCCAACGCAATCCCAAGCCGTGCCCACTCGTCGAGGTGTGTGACGCAGGATCGGCGGAGCCCGTCGGCGTCGCCCTCGGGGCCGACCTGCGCACCGACATCGCGAAGTACCGCATCTTCGAACACGGCGAACTCAAGGCGGAGGTCGACGACATCCATGCCTACTGGCGCGATGACCTCGTCGCCTTCCTCTTGGGCTGCTCCTTCACGTTCGAGTGGGCGCTGATGGAGGCCGGCGTGAAGCTGTGGCATGTCGAGAACGGCAAGGGCGTGGCGATGTTCCGCACGTCGCTCGCGTGTCGTCCTGCAGGGGCCTTCCACGGTCCGGTCGTCGTGTCGATGCGGCCGATCCCGGCGGCGCAGCTCTCGAAGGTCGTCACGGCGAGCGCACGGTACCCGGGAGCGCACGGGGCGCCGGTGCACATCGGGGATCCTGCGGCGATTGGCATTGCCGACATCATGCGGCCCGACTACGGCGATCCGCAAGCGTTCGGTCCGGGAGATGTGCCGGTGTTCTGGGCCTGCGGCGTGACGCCCCAGGCGGTCGCGCTCGCGGCCAAGGTGCCATTCATGATCACGCATAGTCCCGGCCACATGTTCGTGACCGACATGCCGAATGCAGCCCTCGCGGTACTGTGATGGCGAGGTTCCTTCCGGCCGGTGATCTTGCCCTGTCGATCGTTTTCGACGACCCGATCGGCGTCGAACTCAGCCAGCGGATTCGTGCGCTCGATGCCTTGATCGCCACGGAGGTGGCCGGCATCACCGAAACGGTACCGAGCTTCAACGCGCTCCTCGTCTACTACGAGCCGTCGATCGTCGATTACGAGGCGCTGTGCAAGTCCATTGCCGCATGTCTTCCACGTGCAGGCGCGGATGCGTCGCCTGCATCGCGCATCGTCGAGTTGCCGTGCTGCTACCGGGATCCCGAGCTGGGATTCGATCTGGAACGGGTCGCCACCCGGCTGAATCTTTCGACCGACGACGTGATAAGTCTGCAGACAAGCGTCGACTATCTCGTCTACTTCATCGGTTTTGCGCCCGGGCAACCGTACCTGACCGGCATGCCGGCCGAACTTGCGATTCCCCGACTCGAAACGCCGCGCAC
>JBIKKL010000734.1:0-2757 GCA_044360365.1 Burkholderiales bacterium
TCTGTTGCGGCCGGGGTGACGGGGTGATCAGACATGGGCGAAGATCCCTCCAAGGCCGGCAGGCCGGCGTCGCTCTTTCAGGTCATCAGGGCGGTGGCGAGCGGGTTCTTCGGCGTGCGCAAGCGAACCGACCACGAATCGGTCAAGATTACGCCGGTGCAATACATCATCGTGGGTCTGATCGGCGCAGCGTTGTTCGTGCTTACGTTGTTGCTGGTGGTGCGCTTTGTTCTGAGTCAAGCCGGTGCAGGGGCTTGATCGCATAAAACGGGGAGAAGAAATGTCGTCGTCCAACACATCATCCGATCAGTATTACCTGCCGCAGCCTTCGTCATGGCCACTGACCGGTTCCATCGCCCTTGGGTTCCTGGGCTTCGGTGCTGCGTTTTCCGTCAACAAGATGCAGTCGGGGTACGTGCTTCTCGCGATCGGCTTTGCGGTGCTGACCTACATGCTCTTCGGGTGGTTCGGGCAGGTCGTGCGCGAGAGCGAGGCCGGGAAGTACAACAAGCGCGTCGACATTTCTTTCCGCTGGGCGATGAGCTGGTTCATCTTCTCGGAGGTGATGTTTTTCGCAGCTTTTTTCGGCGCCCTGTTCTACATGCGCGTGTTGTCCGTGCCGTGGCTCGGCGAGATCGACCAGAAACTGATCTGGCCGGACTTTGTGCCGGGATGGCCGATCGCAGGACCCGGCATCACCGAGACGTTCTCCACGATGAGCGCCTGGGGAATTCCGGCCATCAACACCTTGCTGCTTCTGACCTCAGGGGTAACGATTACCCTGGCGCATTGGGCTTTGAAAAAGGGCAATCGTGCGGCGCTGGTCGGCTGGATGGTCGCCACCGTCGCGCTGGGTATCGTCTTCCTAGGCTTTCAGGCGTACGAGTATGGTCACGCATATAGCGATCTCAACCTGAAAATGAGTTCCGGGGCGTACGGTGCGACTTTCTACATGCTGACCGGCTTTCACGGATTTCACGTGACGGTGGGTACCATCATGTTGATCGTGATCACGGCTCGTTGTGCGGCCGGGCACTTCACGCCGGAGCGGCATTTCGGATTCGAAGGTGTGGCTTGGTATTGGCACTTCGTCGATGTCGTCTGGCTGGGGTTGTTCATTTTCGTCTACGTACTCTAGCCGCAAGAATTACGGGGAGGAGGATCCCTGAGGGGGTCGGCGCCGCACCAAGTGTGCGGCGTCCTTTTTTGTGCGGCAGCGCATGTGCCGACAGGCGCACTATCCCTCATTACCGTCAAGCTGGGCCGATCCAGCCGAAATACTTGCTAAGGATGACCAGAGCGAAGACGCAGACCGATAAAATGATCCGGATGGTCAGAGCGCGCAGGACACGATCGGAGTTTCCCTGGTCCTTGACGAGAAAAAAGCCCGCCGAGAGCAGACTGGCGATGATGAAGACCAGAAGAAGGATGACGACGATGCGCACGGAAAACTCATTCGGGAAGCGGGCAGTCTAACGTAACCCGCCCTGGCTTCCAAATTCATGTCCGCTCGACGTTTTGCACCCACCTGGTGGGGTACCTTGCTCGCAATTGCCGGCATTGCTGCCGGCATCTATCTCGGACTTTGGCAGACCGGAAGAGCGCAGCAGAAACAAATTGTCGCCGATGCCATGGCTCAGAGAGCGATGGCCCCTGCGATCCACATAGGCGCAAATCTGCTAAAGGCCGAAGATTTGGAGTACCGGTCGGTGGAAGCTCGTGGGCAATTCGACCCGCGTGGTATGGTTTATCTCGACAACCGTGTGTACAAGGGGCGAGCGGGTTACGAAGTCATCATGCCGCTTCGCATCGACGGGACCGATGTGCATCTGCTTGTGAACCGCGGGTGGATCGCGGGTACGGGCGATCGGCAGCGTCTCCCGGAAGTCCGCACGTCAGAAGAGCAGGTCACTGTCAGCGGTGTTGCGGTGATTCCGGGCACGATGATGTACGAGTTGTCCGAGACGGCGGTCGAAGGAAAGGTCTGGCAGAACGTGTCGATCGAGCGCTATTCCGCTCGTTCGGGTTATAGGGTTCATCCGGTGCTGGTTCGGCAGACCAATGATGTCGCCGATGGTCTGATCCGCGATTGGACGGTGTCGGACCGAGCGATCAACGTCCACCGCAGCTATGCGTTTCAGTGGTACGCGCTTGCTGTCCTTGTCTTGGTTGTTTACCTGGTGATGTCTTTCAAACGTGACGCCTCGAAACCGTAACCGTCTCAAGCTGCTCGGGATAGCCGCAATCGCCGTGGCTCCTGTTCTCGGTTCGTACCTGCTCTATTGGTTTTGGGCGCCGGACCGATTTACGAACTACGGGACATTGCTGCCCCCGGCGGCTGTCCCCACGACAGCGATGCAGGATGTCGGCGGACAGATGGTGAACCTCGAGACGTTGCGGGGACGCTGGGTTTTCGTGGTCATCGACAGTGGTCGATGCGACGCAGACTGTGAAGCGAAGCTCTGGAAGATGCGCCAAGTCCGACAAGCCCAGGGTAAGGAATTGGCTCGTATCGAGCGGGTCATGCTGCTCGAAGATGCCGTGGTGCCCAACGAAAATCTTCGAAACGAATATCAGGGGACATGGTTCGTAAATAGCAGTGATTCCCGGCTGCAATCCATGCTCATCGCGCCGCAGTCGGCTCGCAAGCACATTTACGTCGTTGATCCGCTGGGCAACCTGATACTCAGATTTCCGGAAGATGCCGACCCCAAGCGGATGATCAAGGACATGAGCCGACTGCTCAAATACTCGCGG
>JBIKKL010000735.1:0-2753 GCA_044360365.1 Burkholderiales bacterium
ATTGCCAAGGCCCTCGCGGCCGGCGCGCATGCCGTGATGATCGGCAGTCTCTTCGGCGGTACAGACGAATCCCCCGGTGAAATCGAGTTGTACCAGGGGCGTTCCTACAAGGCGTATCGAGGGATGGGTTCTCTCGGCGCCATGCAACAGGGTTCGGTGGATCGCTACTTCCAGGACGAAGCCGCGAACCCCGAGAAGCTCGTTCCCGAAGGCGTCGAAGGGCGGGTGCCATTCAAGGGCGGCGTGATGCCGCTGATTCACCAGTTGATGGGCGGGCTGCGCGCCTCCATGGGTTATCTCGGCTGCGGGTCGATCGACGACGTGCGTACGAAAGCGCAGTTCGTTCAGATCACCTCGGCCGGCATGCGCGAGTCGCACGTCCACGATGTGCAGATCGTGAAGGAAGCGCCCAACTACCGCGTGGAATAGCGGTGTGCGAAGTCAGGCGGGCATGATGTCTGTGCTCGCCTCGGTCGCGATTTGTCACTCGGCTTGCTGCACCGGGCGGTGCGTCATTCAGGCATGAATAGCGTCGCTGGCGCAGACATCAAAAACCAGATCCAGATTTCTTCGAGCGAGATCCATCCATGCATCACGCGAAAATCCTCATTCTCGATTTCGGCGCACAGTATTCGCAGCTGATCGCCCGCCGCGTGCGTGAAGCGCATGTCTACTGCGAATTGCATCCGTTCGATGTCGACGAGGCGTTCATCCGACAATTCGCGCCGAACGGCGTCATCCTGTCCGGTGGTCCGAGTTCGGTGACTGAAGGAGAAACACCGCGGGCACCGAAGGTCGTCTTCGAACTCGGCGTGCCGGTCCTCGGGATTTGCTACGGCATGCAGACGATGGCTGCCCAGTTGGGCGGTGTGGTGGAGCAGGGGGTAACGCGCGAGTTCGGCTATGCGGAGATCCGGGCCCGCGGGCATTCGCGACTCTTTCGCGACATCCAGGATCGCGCCAACGATCAGGGTCACGGGCTGCTCGACGTCTGGATGAGTCACGGCGACAAGGTCACCGAACTACCCGCCGGCTTCAAGGTGATCGGCAGCAACGCGGCCACGCCGATTGCTGCCATGGCAGACGAAACTCGACATTTCTACGGGGTGCAGTTCCATCCCGAAGTGACGCACACGCTGCAGGGCAAGGCGATCATCGAGCGGTTCGTACTCGAGATCTGCGGCCTCAGGGGCGACTGGAACATGCCCGACTATATCGAGGAGGCCGTCGGTCGCATCCGTTCGGAAGTCGGCGGCGACGGTGTGGTGCTTGGCCTCTCGGGGGGCGTCGATTCGTCGGTCGCTGCGGCATTGATCCATCGCGCGATCGGCGATCAGCTGACCTGCATCTTCGTCGACACAGGGCTCTTGCGCCTCAACGAAGCGGAAGAAGTGATGCAGACCTTCGGGCGCAGTCTCGGCGTAAAGGTGCTGCACATCGATGCGTCGGAGCAGTTCCTGGGCAAGCTCGCAGGGGTCTCCGACCCCGAGAAGAAACGCAAGATCATCGGTGCCGAGTTCGTGGAAGTGTTTCAGTCCGAGGCCAGGAAGCTCGAAGGCGTCAAGTGGCTGGCGCAAGGCACGATCTACCCGGATGTCATTGAATCTGCAGGTGCCAAGACCAACAAGGCGCACAATATCAAGTCGCACCACAACGTGGGTGGTCTGCCGGAGACGATGCATCTCAAGCTGCTCGAACCGCTGCGCGAGCTGTTCAAAGATGAGGTGCGCGAGTTGGGCCTGGCGCTCGGATTGCCGCACGATGCCGTGTTCCGGCATCCGTTCCCGGGGCCGGGCCTCGGCGTCCGCATTCTCGGCGAGGTGAAGCGCGAAGCGGCGGATCTCCTGCGGCGAGCGGATGCCATCTTCATCGAAGAACTGCGTCTATCCGGCTGGTACGAAAAGACGTCGCAGGCATTCGCGGTGTTTCTGCCAGTGCGTTCCGTCGGTGTGATGGGCGATGGGCGAACTTACGAGAACGTCGTGGCGTTGCGCGCGGTGCAGACGCAGGACTTCATGACAGCCCAGTGGGCCGAACTGCCGCATAGCCTGCTGGCGAAGGTGTCCAACCGGATCATTAATGAGGTCCGTGGATTCAACCGGGTTGTCTACGATATTTCGGGCAAACCGCCGGCGACGATCGAGTGGGAGTAGCGATCTTTCGAGGTATATCGACGTCTATCGTTGACCGGACATCAGGCTTCCGTTTTCTGCCGACCGCGGCCCCCGCAATTCGTAGGTAGGTCTGAGCGTGTTGCGTCGCTCATCGTTCGCTTTCGCTTAAAGGATTGACGACCGCGATGTCGGCAAGGTCCTTCTCGTTGCAGGCAACGAATTCGTTCGCCTCTACGACCGACGCGATTGTCGTGTCGAGTGCGCTTCGGAGCCTGCCATTGGCATTGCCGTTCGCCATGCATGATGTGCGCCCAGAGTAGAGCGGAGTTCCCTTGGTACGGTAGTACGCGTCCAGCGAAGAGGGCCTGCGTTCCTCGGCTCCTGGAAACCACGTCTCCAGTTGATCGCGCGGTCGGCCGGTCGGCTTGTCCAGAATTGAGCGGCGAACCTCGGACGGGTCGAATCGATGTAGTACCAACGAGCCGAGAGTGACGAAGCGCAGCGGGAGCGATAGTGCGGGATGGTGCGCTTCCCTCGTCAATCGCCCGAGGGGCAACACCAGAAGATGTGATTTCGCGTTCGGATGTCTGCCCCCAATTGCACATGTCATTCGGCTGTGCGGTGGAGCGCACATACCTG
>JBIKKL010000115.1:0-10238 GCA_044360365.1 Burkholderiales bacterium
GATCATCTCGAAATCGGACTTCTGCGCGGCGCAATCCGGGCAGCCGAAGCTCTCGGGGACATCGGCCCATCGTGTGCCCGGCGCGATCCCGTCGTCGGGCAGACCCGCCGCTTCGTCGTAGACGAATGCGCACAATACGCACTGCCAGCGCTTGAAGGCGAGATCGGACGCCGGTGCCTTGGCCACTTCGGGCATGCCGCCGCCCGGAATGGGGAAGTTCAGCACCAGGCCCTCCATGCCGTCCGGCCCTGCGACGAGTTCGAATGCGCCGTCGTTCTTGCCGACCCAGACGATCGTCAGCCCCTTCTTGATCTGGCCTTCGTGCACGATGCTGCCCTTGAGCACGAGCACGTATTGGCCGTCGCCGCGTGAAGGATCGGGGGCGTACGCCTTCGCGCCCGCTGTCATCTTCACGGAGTATGCCGCCAGGCCGCGGTCGTCGCGAACTTCGTTCAATGCCTTCATCGCGACGCCGGATGCTCCGGGGACGAGATCGAAGTCGGGGGCTTCGGTCACTTGCCAGGGCGTGCGCTCGGCGACCTGGTCCAGCACTTCCCGGCTCTCGGGTAGGTACTGCGCGCCCGGGTCGCGGTGGGCGCGCAGGGTAATGAAGCCCAGGCCCTGGTCGCTGTAGGAGATCGGTCCGTAGGGCGTATAGGCGCGCGAGAAATGCACCGCACCGAAGCCGACCGGGTGTCTGCCCATGCTGCCCGAGCCCTTGTACATGACCTGGAACTGATCCACGACGTGGAAGTGCACGCGCAGCGTGCGATTGGCGGAGCCTTCGGCGAGAAACGCCATCGGGGTGTCGATGCTCTTGTCTTCGGGACGCTGGATGAAATCGCTGCGCCACGCGAAATGGCCGTTGGCCAGATTGCGCTGAATACGTGGGTTTTCGATGTCGTCGTAGGCTTTGACGAGCGGCATGCCGGTATCTCCTGTGTGCGTCGATGATGCGGTGAGCGTGTGCGTGATGATGCGCCGGACGAGTCGAGCGTGTCGGAACGACGATCTTGCCACGCCTCGCGAGGACGCGATGCGGGGCAGTCTGGCCGGTCCACGATCTGCAACTCGATGCATCATGATACTCGTACGGCGCCTCGGCCGGAATCGTGGACGCGAAGACTGAGATTGCCGCCTGGTTCGGCAAGCGCTACATTTGCCCGATCGCAGCGGCGGCGGACAAATGATGCGCGAGGTGTGTCGATTCGATGCTCGTCAGCGCCCGCACCTCGCGTGTCCACGGAGCATTCGACATGACGACTTTGACGATCGAGCCCTTGCACCCGGAGTTCGGCGCCCGCATCCGGGGCATCGACCTCAGAAATGATCTCGACGCCGATCGCCTGGAGCAGGTGCGCGAGGCCATCGATACGTATTCGTTGCTCCTGTTCGAGGATCAGACGTTCGACGACGCGAGTCAGCTCGATCTCACCTGCCGCTTCGGCGAACCCGAGCCCAGCCACGTCGCGCGCGGCGAGGGCAAGCTCGAGTACTTCGGCACCATCGGCAACGTGCAGCCCGACGGCACGGTCGTCGGCAACAGTCACAAGAAGACGATTTTCCTGACCGGGAACAACATGTGGCATTCGGATGCGTCGTTCAAGGCAACGCCCGCGTTCCTGTCGATCATGTGCGCCTACGAAACCCCGGCGGAGGGCGGCGAGACCCTCTTCGTGAGCACGCGGCCGACCTACGAGGCATTCGACGCAGCACGCAAGGCGCAGTGCGATCCGCTGGTCGTCGTGCACGACTATGTCTATTCACGCTCCAAGGTGGCGCCCGATGCGGTCTCGCCGGAATTGGCGGCGACGCTGCCTCCGGTACGGCAGAGGCTCGTCCGGCGGAATCCCCGCAATGGCGCAAAGAGCCTGTTCATCGGCTCCCATGCGAAATCGATCGAAGGATGGAACGACACCGAGAGCCGCAAGCTGCTCGACGGATTGGTGGAATCTGCGACTGCCGAACGGCACATCCATGCGCATCGGTGGCAGCCGAGACAGGTCGTCTTTTGGGACAACCGATGCCTCATCCATCGCGGCGCCGGCTACGATGCCGACCGGTTTCGCCGCTACATGCGTCAGACCCGGGTTCGCGGAGCGGGTCCGACCCTGGCCGAGTGATCTCGCTGCAAAGTCCGAGCTGCGTCGGTTCACACCGGCGAACGCAGCGGGGTGCGGTCGCCGGGTGCGGGCCTTAGGCGGGTCTACTCAACCTTGATGTTGGCTGCCTTGATGACCTTGGCGTAGCGCGCGGAATCGTTCTTGAACTTCTCGACCAGGCCTTCCGGCGAACTTGCGATCACCTCCAGAGCTTCGCGCGTCATGAAGCTCTTTACCTCGGGGGCATCGAGCGCCTTCTTGATCGCCGCATTCATGCGGTCGACGATCGGCTTGGGCGTGTTCTTCGGAAAGTACATGGCGTACCAGTTGTCCGAAATGAAGCCGGGATAGATCGAGTTCATCGTCGGCAGGTCCGGCAGTGCAGGCGAGGGCTTCTCGGTCGTGACTGCGAGCGCCTTCGCCTTGCCGGATTTAAGGTGCGGCATGATCGACGGGGCGGTTGCGAACAGGTAATCCACTTCACCGGAGATGAGCGCAATCACGGCGGGACCGCCGCCGCGATACGTTGCCACGGTGGTCTTCAGACCGGCGTACTGGTTGAGCATCTCGGCGGAAAGATGTGCAGTGCTGCCCACATCGTTGCCTGCGGCGACGGACGGCCTCTTCTTGGCGAGACCGACCAGATCCTTGACCGATTTGGCCGGCACGCTGGGATGGAGACTCAGGACGAGGGGCGTCGTCGACAACCAGCTCACCGGCACGAGGTCGTTTTGCACCGTGAATTTCATCCGGCTCGCGTAAAGCGTGGTGACGACCGAAATGCTCCCTGAGGTGAACAGCAGGTTGTAGCCGTCTCCGGGAGCATCCACCGTCATCTGCGCAGCGATGAGTCCACCCGCACCCGTGCGATTGTCGATGACGAAATTCTGATTGAATTCCGCCTGGAACATCTTGCTCAACAACCGGGCCTGAATGTCCGTGCCGCCTCCGGGCGGGAAGGGTACGAGGATGCGTACCGGTTTCGTCGGCCAGTTCTGGGCCAGGGCAGGCGTTGCGGCTGCGCAGCATAGCGCTGCGGCGAGCAGCCGAATGGACACTGAGTTCATGGTTTTTCTCCTCGTCAAGGATGGGGCCGTCGGCACGATGCCGGACACAAGGCTGCATGCGAAGCACCGATGTTGCGTGGCACCCAGGCAGAATGTGCGGCGGCGGCTTTGATTCAGCGCAGGGAACGCGGCTTCGTTACGGAGCACGATCTTCGCGACAGGCCGTCCGCATGCGGCGGTGGGCGGAATGTATCACGGTATTCGAGCGTGCGGGCATGGCGGGATCGTCTCGGCCGAGACGCGTACGGTGCATGACGCGGGAGCGTCCGACTGCGGCACATCGCTGTACGTTTCTGCCGCGACTCGGGTGTTTGAAGCGTCGTGGTCTGACGTACCATCCCGACTTCGCATGAACGTTCGACATGATGCGACCGTGCCGGCATACGGCATGTGCGACTGATCAGGAGCAAGAGGAAATGAACGAGCAACGCATAATCGCGGCCTGCGTGGCCGCGACCTTGGCCGCAATCGCCGTACCTGCCGTGCAAGCGGCCGAGCAGTATCCGAATCGACCGGTGCGATTCATCGTGCCGTACCCGCCCGGCGGCACGACCGACCTCGTAGCTCGCGGCATCGCCGAGAAGCTCGGCAGCACGCTGGGTCAGCAGTTCGTGATCGACAACCGGGGCGGTGCCAGCACCATGATCGGTGCGGAGATGATGGCCCGCGCGGCACCGGACGGCTACACGATCGGCTTGATCACGCAGACGACGATGTCGATCAACCCGCACGTGGCGAAGAAGCTGCCCTACGATCCGGTCAAGGATTTCGCGCCGATCACCCAGGTGGTCTACTTCCCGTATGTGATTGCCGCGCACAGTTCGATGCCCTTCAGCGACATCAAGGGGCTGATCGCGCAGGCGAAGGCCAAGCCGGGGACCATCACCTATTCCACGCCGGGTAATGGATCGACCAATCACCTCGGCGGGGCGTTGCTGGAAGGCCTGGCCGGCATCAAGCTGTTGCACGTGCCGTTCAAGGGCTCGGGACCGGCAACCACTGCCGCGGTGGCAGGTGAAGTGAACATGGTCATCACCGGCGCAGTGACCGTGGCACCGCACGTGAAGGCCGGACGGTTGAAGTTCATTGCGTTTGCCGACGAGCGGCGTCACCCCAACTATCCGTCGATACCGTCGACGGGGGAAGCCGGGCTCAAGGGCTATCGTGCAGGTACGTGGTTCGGCATCGTGACGAGTGCCGGCACGCCCGCGGCTATCGTGAACGCCCTGAACCAGCAGATCGTGCAGGCGCTCGGCGACCCAGGCCTGAAGTCGAAGCTGGTTGCCGCGGGTTTCGATATCCAGACGCAGTCGCCCGCGGAATTCGGCAAGTACATGATCGAGGATCGCGCGGCGGTGGGTCGGATCATCAAGGAGGCGGGGCTGACGTTCGATTGAGTTCAGGCATCGCCCGGGCCGCTCGCTTGCCGTCGCCCGGCGGGCAGCCCGGCCCATCCTTTGGGCGCCTTTGCTAGCACCCCTGGGTCAGCATCCCGACGAGCTGACCCATGCCGCTTTTCGCGATCACCATGAACGTCAGGATGCCCCCTGAACCTCGTCCGGCCGGGCGCAGTTCCGCGCTTGCGTAGGGCACGCCGTTCCTGACATTCACTTCCACGGCCACCACGCCGCGCGCATCCACCGCCCCAACTTCGGCAACCAGCGCGGAGCTGTGGCGTTCGGCGTTGCGCGCGAAACATGCGGCTGCCTGGGGTGGAGGCAGCGTGAACGTGTGCTTGACGGTCGTCGCCGAGCCGCTGTCCTGAACGAAGGGGCAGCCCGCAAGCAGTGTCGCCAGCGCTACGCCGGCCAATACGTGCACGGACACCGCTGCGGGGTGCCGCCCGGGATGCGCAATCATCTCGCGTCGACCAGGCATTTCAGATGCTGCGCGTCCTGCCGCCGTCTACATTGATGCATGTCCCGGAGATCGCTCGCGCTCGTGCCGATGCGACGAATACCGCGAGATCCGAGATGTCCTCCGGTTCGATCACGATGCCGAGCGGCACTTCTTCGAGCAGACGCTTCTCGGCGTCCTTTTCGCTGATCTTGTGATCCTTGGCGGTGATCGCGACGAGTTCGTCCCAGCGCCGTGTGCGCGTCGAACCGGGCGCGATCGCATTGACGGTGATCCCCTTCGGGCCGAATTCGTTCGCCATGGCCTTGGTGACGCTCAAGGTGCCGAAGTTGATCGGGCCGGCCATGGCCGAGTTGGGGCCCGGCTCGCGGCCGCGCGTGCCCGAGATGTTGATGATGCGGGCCTGATCGGATTTCTGCAGGTATGGAATCGATTCGCGCGTCATGCGGATCAACCCGAGCGGCTTGACGGCGAAGTAGCGCTCCCACATCTCGTCGGGGATCTCGGTGATGCGGCCGCGATAGGCACCGCCTGCGCAATTGACGAGGATGTCCAGACCGCCCAGCGCCTGCACGCTTTTTTCTACCGCAGGCTTGATGGTGGCGGGCTTTTCGAGATCGACGTAGACCGCTACGCAGGTGATGTTCGAATGCGCCTGCGAGATTTCCTTCGCGACGGCTTCGCACTGTTCGCGATTGCGGCCAAGCAGTGCGAGGTGGATGCCTTCGGCGGCATACGCATGCGCGATGGTGCGGCCGATGCCGCGGTTGGCGCCGGAGATGATTGCCTTGCGATGCTTCAGACCCAATTCCATCGATGACTCCTGTTTGAACATTGCAGCCCGCAGCGCGGGAGCGAACGAGTTACTGCGCGACGATGCCGGCCTGGCGCACGATCTTGCCCCATTTGGCGATCTCGGCGGCGATGAACTCGCCGTAGGCGCCGGGCGTGTCGCCGATGAAGGGCTCGGCGCCGTCGGCGGTGAGCTTCTCCCTGACCTGCGGCGACTCGATCGCGCGCGAGATCGCTTCGTGCAGCGCGGACTGCATCGGCTTCGGCGTGGCGGCGTGGACGATGATCCCGCTCCAGATGGTGTTCTCGAATCCCGGCAAGCCGGCCTCCGCAATGGTCGGTACTTCGGGGAGCAGCGACGAGCGGGTGCGGGTCGTGACGCCGAGCATCTTGAGGCGTCCCGCACGCACGTGCGGAATCGTGGCGACGGCGTTGGAGAAGCCCATGACGGTTTCGCCGCCGATCAGCGCAATCATCGCCGGGGCACTGCCCTTGTACGGTACGTGCACCATGTCGATGCCGGCGAGCACCTTGAAGAGTTCGCCCGAAAGATGCGAGTTCGCAGCCACTCCAGCCGAGGCGTAAGTGATCTGACCGGGCTTGCTCCTGGCGAGGGCAATGAGTTCCTTCACGTTGCGCACCGGTAGCGAAGGGTGGACGCAAAGCGTTCCCGGCGAACTGGAGACGCGCATGATGGGCGCGAAGTCCTTGACGGGATCGAACGGCAGCGATTTGCGCAGACTCGGCGTGACGACGTGGCTCGTGCTGGCGAGGTACATCGTGTAGCCGTCGGGTGGCGCCTTGAGCGTGGTTTCGGCGGCGATGATGCCTGCCCCGCCGGGGCGATTGTCGACGAGGATCTGCTGCCCGGTGAGTTCGGTGAGTTTCGAGCCGAGCAGGCGCGCGGTCGTGTCCTGTCCGCCGCCCGGCGCGAAGGGAACGACGATGCGCAGCGGCCGCTGGAAGGTTGATTTTTGCAGGTCGGCGGCAAAGGCCGCCGCAGACATGATCGTCAGGCTGACGTAGAGGGAAACTGCGGAAAAGCGGTCCATGGTCGATGTTCTCCGTGATCGCTGGCGATGCTGTCCCGCACGCAGCGCGAGAAATGAAGGGTACTAAAACTCGAGGTCCGCGCGTACCCCGGCATGATCCGACGGATAGAGCGTCGGGTCGCTGGGATGCGATCGGTCGAAACACACCGAACTGGCGGCGACGCGCAGCGGGCCGTCGATCCAGATGTAGTCGATGCAGCGATCCATGCGAGGCCAGGTCGGATGGGAGACGTTGCCTGCGTCATCGGCGAGCGGTGTGAAGGCCGTCGCCGTGGTTTGTGTCGGCCGGAATTTCGTCGACATCAACATGGCCGAGGGTTTGTCGAGGCTCGCATTGAAGTCGCCGCAGACGATACGGGCGTGGGCGTCGGAGCGCGTGCCGATCCACTCCAGCAACTGGTGCGCCTGATAAACGCGCAGCGATTCGTCGCCGCGCGACATGAAAAGATGCGTGACGTAAACGTCGAGCAGATGCTCGCCGGCCTGCAGGCGCGCGAAGAGCGCGACGATGTCGCGGGTGCGGAAATCGAGGTTGCCGGTTTCGATGATCGGCAGCCGGGTGAGCAATGCTTCGCCTTCGATCGACGAGAGTCCGTTGACGCGGGTCTGCTGGACGAGCGCATAGCGCCGGCCGTAACGTTCGAGCATCGCTTGCTGGATCCAGCGTGCGCTCTGCTTCGGCAGGCAGACTTCGTTCATGGCGAACAGATCCGGATCGATCTCGCCCAATTGTTCGACGATCAGGTCGCGTCTTGCGTCCCAGCGCTTGTGGTCCTGTTCCATGTTGAGGGTTGCAACGCGAAGCTTCATGGCGAGTCTCCCCAGCTTTGGCAGCGCAACGTCATGTCAAGCTCTTCGCGAGCAGCGACAGGCCGCCGACGACCAGCAGCGTCCCGATGATGCGCCGTGCCTGAGCGTCGGAGATGCGGTGGTGGACACGATTGCCTGCGTACTGACCGATGGCCATCGCGGGCAAGCTGAGCAGCAGCAAGACACCCAGCGCTGCGTCGATCAACAGCCCGGTCACCGCGAAGGTGATCAGTCGAAAGCCGTAGTCGAAGAACGCGAACCCCGTGAACGTCGCCCGCACGCGGCGCTTGTCGTGCAGACGATGCGTGAGGTAGATCATGTAGGGTGTCGCCGCGCCGCTGCCGAACATCCCCCCGAAGAGCCCGCCGACGAAGCCGGCCGGTATGCCCCACAGTCGCGAGACCGGGGCGTCACCGTGCGGATTGATCAGCGCGCGGATGCCGAAGTAGACGATCACGCAGCCCAGGCCGCCGAGCAGCAGGGCGGGCGGCAGTTGTACGAGCAGCGTCACGCCGGTGATGACGCCGACGACGCCGAAGGGAATCAGCCACCGGATCTCGCGTTTGTCGACGAGCGTCCGGTCGATGCGCAACGTGGCCAGGGTCGAGACGAAATCGAGCACCAGGAGCAGCGGCACGGCAAGCTTGAGCGAAATGACGTGGACGAGCATCGGTATCGCGATTGTCGCCGAGCCGAAACCCGAGACGCCGCGCACGAAGAAGGCGAAGGCGACGATACCCGCGACGGCCGCCGCCGTGATGGGCTCCAGGGAAAATTCGTTCAGGGTCGGCAGCATGGCTTTGACATGATCGGCAGTAAACGGCGGCATGCCGCGAGTAGCGCATCGCGTTTAATGCGATCTCCTCCGTGGATCCGGACGCCCCCTGTGCCGATTTAACCACGCCGATCGCGGGACAAGTGAATTATCCTACGGGCGTGTCGAAGAGGAGATCGAGCATGGAGCAGCATCCGATTTCTCCGTTGGGCAAGGTGAAACTCGCCATCACCATGGACGACATGCTGATGTGGCGCGGTCTGCCCGTGCCCGCCGGCTATACACCGCTCGGCATCGCGCAGTCGATGACGCGGGCGTTGCAGCACCACGGCGTGCGGGATGTGTACGCATTCTCGAACACGGCGCCTGCGGACGACGATCCCGAACTGCTGCGCGTGTTCGACCACTGGGTCGAAGCCGGCCAACATGTCGCCAATCACACGCACAATCATCCGAGCATCAACTGGGTCGACGCAAAGACGCACATCGAGGACATCGAGCGGACCGAGGAGATCATCAAGCGCTGGGCGATACTCGCGCCGAAGCGCTACTTCCGCTACTGCAATGACATGTGGGGCGATACGGCGCAGAAGCAGGAGGCCGTGGCCGTCTATCTGCGCGAGCAGGGCTACATTCCCGTACCGGTGACGGTCGGCTTTCGGGATTCGCGCTTCGCACCCGCCTACTGGCGCACTCTGAAACGCGATGACCGGCAAGGCGTCGCCCATCTGCGGCGTGCCTTCGTCGAGACCGCCATGCACGAGATGCGGCTCCATGCGGCGAATGCGCGCGCGGTGTTCGGTCGCGATCCGATCCATATCTGGCTCATCCACGGCACGCCGCTCGGCGGCGATTGTCTGGACGAGATACTCGATCGCTTCGAAGCGGCCGGCGTCGAGTTCGTGTCGGTCGACGCAGCGATGGCGGACCCCATGAACGCCATCGTGCCGCCGCGGGTGTCGCCCGAATTCATCCATCAGGTGGAGAAGTGGGCATTGGTCCATGGCGTGCCGGTCGATGATCGGGCGCCGAAGATACTCGACGAGATCGAGCAGATCCATCCCGCGCCCGGGGAAAGCTCGGTGGAGATTCGCGCCCGGATGCAGGCCATGCTCGCGCAGAAGCTCGTCGGGGCGAAGCCTGCACCGTTTCCGCTGGCGTCGTGTCAGGTGTGAGTCTGGGCGTTCCGGATACCGATGCCTCGGTCGATTTCGACTGGTTTTGCAGCCGCGTGCGCCGATAAGCAAGTTCTGTATCCAGTGTGTATGAGCACTTTCGGGGATCTCGAACCGGGCAGTTGGACCCGGCTCGCGGCGGTGCCATACTTCGGCATCCGGCAACTTCGTTGTCCTGCAGCTGCCGGGCACATTCATCAGCCATGCCCATCGTTTTCCGAGAGAGGATCGCACCCATGACCGCACGCCGCCTGCCCTTGACCGATTTCACCGTGATCGACCTGACCGCCCATCGGGCCGGTCCGACGGCCGTGCGTCAGCTTGCCGATTGGGGCGCCAACGTGATCAAGATCGAAGCTCCCGGGGCGGGCGTCGATGCCACGGGCGGGCGGCGCGACGGCCCGGATTTCCAGAACCTGCATCGCAACAAGAAGAGCCTCACGCTCAACCTGAAGACGAAGGAAGGGCTGAAGATTTTCTTCGAGCTCGTGAAGAAGGCCGACGTCGTGGTCGAGAACTACAAGTCCACGGTGAAGTACAAACTCGGCGTGGACTACGAGGCCGTGAGGAAGGTCAATCCGAAGATCGTGTACGGCAGCATCTCGGGC
>JBIKKL010000736.1:0-2745 GCA_044360365.1 Burkholderiales bacterium
GTGGCCCTGCACCGGTACGCATGCAGGAAATGGTGTCCGGGCGCATCACTGCACTCGAACGCGACGAGGGCAGTGTGCGAACCACGTTGCAGCGGATTGCTCGCGCCGACGAGCGACTCGAGTCGATGGTGTCGGCGCTGCTTGCCTGAAGCGTGGCGGCGTGCGTCGCCGGTCAGAGCGTCGGCGCGTTGATTTCGCCGCCGAGTGCGGCAAGTCCCCATGGGGGCAGCTGCGCATCGATACTGAAGCTGAAGTGTCCCGTAGCGGCCCGCGCATCGCGGAACATGCGTTGCAGGGGCATGTGATCGTAGATGCCGTTGGCCCCGGCCATTTCCTGCAAGGTCTCGACCGCCTCCAGGCACCAGTGGGCAGCGAGCGCGCAGTTGCGCTTGTACCGCAGCCGTGTCTCGGCGTCGAGCTTGCCGCCGTTCTCGTAGAGCGTCTGGGCAGCCAGGACATCGTTGCGCAAGACGAGGTGGGCCGCATCGATCTTTGCACCGGCCATGGAGACGCGCATCTGTACCGTCTGGAAATCCCGCATGCGGGCGTTCGTGTAGCTCGTGCTGCGAGCCTTGACGAGCTCGATGGACAGTTCCAGCGCATGCCGCGCGTTGCCGACCATGCAGCCCCCGAGGCAGTAACCGCCGAGCGCGCTCGTCGGGATGCGATAGTGCAGATTTCGGTTCACTTCGAGCCCCGGCCATGCGTGCTTCGGATTGGCGACGTGCATCGAGAGGACACGGTGTTCGGGAACGAAGAGTTCGCTGCAGCGAACCGTCTTGCTGCCGGTGGCGCGCATGCCGAGCACGTGCCAATCGTCGATGACCTTGTAGTGGTCGCGATGCACGAGGCAATACACCCAATCGAGAGGCTGGTCGCCTTCGCGAACGATGCAGGCGAGCATGCTCCATTCGGAGTGATCCGTGCCCGAAGAGAAGTTCCACTCGCCGGTCAGGATGACGCCGTTATCCACGCGCCGTCCCTTGCCCTGCGCAAAGGCGATGCCGGAAGCAATGCCCGCATCCGGATTGACGGACCAAACGTCTTCCTGTCCCTTCGCCGGCCACCAGGCGAGGTTGCGGTGATGGGAGGCGAGATTGGCGTACACCCATGCTGTGGACATATCACCGCGTGCCAGCACTTCGGGGATGTCGTAGTAGGCGACGAACGGCAATTCCATCCCGCCCCAGACCTTGGGCTGCAGGGCGCGCAGCAATCCGCTTTCGTGCAGCGCATCCATCACTCGGACGGTCAGGCGACGGGATTCATCGCACTTCGGCGCCTCTTCGCGCAGCATCGGCACAAGCCTGTTGGCTCTCGCAATGGCCTCGTCGTAGCCCACGGTGCTGAAGTCTTTGCTCTTCGGTAATGCGCTCATGCTCTCCTCCACGATGACCGGCGGGTCTCAAGCGCCGACGTATGTCAGCCGGGCTTCGTCGCGATGAACAGGTAGCGATTCAATGCGAAGAAATATTCTCCGCGACTTGCAAGCGCGCGAAGATCACCGGCCCATGATGAGGCCTCCTCGGGGGAGAGGCCGCCTTTGCTGCTTAGGTACTTTGCAACTTCCGTCACCTGGCTGCCGCTATAGCTTGCCTCGTCCGGTGCGAGCTCCACGATCGGTATCGCATCGGCGCGCTCGATCGTGAGGCCGGCAGCGCGTAGGTGAGTGGGGAACAGGCGCGCGACCGTTGCGTTGACATAGCGCTGCTTCCAGATCTCGATGCAGCGATTCATCCGGCCGGGATCGCTCGAGTGCCAAACGAGCGAATCCCAATCGGTATCGACGATGACGGCGCGACCGCCGGGCCTGAGTACGCGCGCGAGTTCGGCGAACGCGCGCGCCAGATCCGGAACGAAGAGATAGACCTGCACCACAGCAACGACGTCCATGCTCGCGTCTTCGAATGGAAGCGCGGTGGCATCGGCGTGGCGAAATTCGACATTCGGTCGATCCTTGCAGCGTGCAACGGCCACGTCGAGCATGGGTTGACTGGTATCGATGCCGATCGCGCGCCCTGCAGGCGCTACCTGTTCCCCCATCTCACGCGTCAGATAGCCGGGTCCGCAGCCGATATCGAGTACGGATTCCCCCGGCAGCAATGCGAGGGCTTCGAGCGTACGGCGACGCTGCTCGACGAGGGACGGAGCGGCATATTGTTTGTCGATGCGCTGTGCGTCGGCGCTGTCGAAGGTCTTGGCGGTGGCCATCGCAGCGCCGTCAGATCACGAGTTCGACCAGAGACGGGCCGTTGACCGCGATGGCCTTCGTCATTTCGCGCATCAAGCCGTCGAGATCGGTGACCCGCGCGGCTTCGACGCCGTAGCCCCGGGCGATGGATACCCAGTCCGGATCGGGTCGATCGAGCGTGAGCATGTCGCGGGCCTTCAAGCCCGGTTGGCCGGCGCCGACGTTCTTGAACTCGGCCTGCAGCACTTGATAGGAGCGGTTGGCAAAGACGAGGACGGCGACGTCGAGTCCTTCACGGGCCATCGTCCAGAGGGCCTGATTGGTGTACATGCCGCTGCCGTCGCCTTCGAGCACGATGACTTTGCGATCCGGTGCGGCGAGGGCGGCACCCACACCGGCGGGCAGACCCCATCCGATGGAGCCGCCCATCACATTCATCCATTCATGGGGCCGCGCATTTCTGGTCCATGCGCCGAAGTTGCGACCGGTGGTCACTGCCTCGTCGCAGACGATCGCGTTCTCCGGGATGAGGTGCGTGACTGCGGCACTGATGC
>JBIKKL010000116.1:0-10229 GCA_044360365.1 Burkholderiales bacterium
CCCGCGATTCCGGGGTTGCGGCCGTCGCCCGATCGAGTTCGCGAGACCTTGTTCAACTGGCTCGGGCAGGATCTCACCGGGTGGATTTGCTGCGATCTCTTCGCCGGCAGCGGCGCGTTGGGCTTCGAGGCGATCTCGCGCGGCGCAAAGCAAGTCGTCATGATCGAGAGCGACGCACGCGCTTTTCAGGCATTGCGGCAGAATGCGAGCCTGCTCGGTTGCGAGGCCTCCGTGGAACTGCTCCGCCGCGATGCGGTAGAATTCGTGCGCGAAGCCTCGCCAGCATTCGACGTCGTCTTCATCGATCCGCCCTTTGACAGCGGGCTGCTCGAGCGCATCGCACCGGCGCTGCCGCGGCTCGTCAAGCGCGACGGTTTGGCATACATCGAAAGTCCCCGGGGCGTCGTCCTCGAACGGCCCTGGCAACTGCATCGGCAGGGTACCGCGGGACACGTCACCTACCAACTCTTCCGCCATGGCCAAGAATAAAGTCATCTATCCCGGAACGTTCGATCCGCTGACCCTCGGCCACGAGGATCTCGTACGGCGGGCTGCCAGTGTGTTCGACGAAGTGATCGTCGCCGTGGCCGACAGTTCGAGCAAGCGACCGTGCTTTACGCCCGATGAGCGCGTGGCGATTGCGCGCGAAGTGCTCGCGCCGTACAAGAACGTAAGCGTAATGCGCTTCTCGGGTTTGCTGATCGAGTTTGCAAAGTCCCAGGGTGCGAACGTAATCCTGCGCGGCTTGCGTGCGGTTTCCGACTTCGAGTACGAGTTTCAGCTTGCCGGCATGAATCGCAACCTTCATCCCGAAATTGAGACGCTGTTCCTCACACCGGCCGAACGCTATCTGTTCATTTCTGCGACGCTGGTGCGGGAGATCGCAATGCTCGGCGGCGATGTCGCAAAGTTCGTGCATCCATCGGTGGTCGAGCGGTTGAAGCTGAAGCTCGGCAAATAGGCGAGACTGCATCATGGCTTTGATGATCACCGACGAGTGCATCAATTGCGACGTCTGTGAGCCGGAGTGTCCGAACGACGCGATTTCGCAGGGCGAAGAGATCTACGAGATCGATCCGGGCAAGTGCACCGAGTGCGTCGGACATCACGACGAGCCTCAGTGCCGCAAGGTGTGTCCGGTGGATTGCATCCCGCTCAATCCGGCGTTCGAAGAATCCCACGAGCAGCTTTTCGCAAAGTACCTGCGATTGACGGGCAAGGTGCCCGTCCCATCCGAATCGGATTCGTCGAACTGAGCGCTCAGTGTCCTGAGCCGGAAATTCGCTGAAGAAAAGCGCCGAGAATCGACGCCATACTCCGTCGGAAATCCTCGCCAGGTATTCGACCTGGTTGCGGTCTCCTTCGCTTCTGGCGCCGATTTCGACACTTTAGTCGCTGATGCAGTCGGGATGGCGTTCGGCAATGTGCCAACGAATCTCCGACTCAGGACACTAGCGTTTCTGGCAGCCGGGACAGAAGTAGGTCGCGCGCTGTCCCTGCCGCAGCGTTCGGATCTGCCCTCCGCAGCGACGACATGGTTCTCCTCCACGGTCGTAGGCAAAATACTGTTGCTGGAAGTAGCCCAGGCTGCCGTCGGCGTGGTGCCAATCGCGCAGACTGCTCCCGCCCGCCTGCAGTGCGTCGCTCAGCGTGTCCTTGATCGCGGCGACCAGGGTCTCGCAGCGTCGCAGACTGATGCGCCCGGCGCGCGCTCGGGGATCGATGCCTGCGCGAAAGAGCGATTCGCTGGCGTAGATGTTGCCGACACCGACGACGACGTGCGCGTTCATGATCGTCTCCTTGATGCTCGCACGCCGCCCGCGCAGGCGCGTGTGGAGTCCGATGGCGTTGAAGGCGTCCGACAAGGGTTCCGGGCCGAGGTCTCTCAGCAGGAAGTGCTGGTCCAGACCGTCTTCGACGTAGTGGGCCGAACCGAAACGACGCGGATCCGTGAGCCGCAAGACATCCTGTGCATCCACTTCGATGTCGAGATGGTCATGCTTGCCCGCGGGGCTCGATGCACCAACGACTTGCAGCGATCCCGACATGCCGAGGTGCAGGATCACGCTGCCGCGATCGAGGTCGACCAGGAGATACTTCGCCCGGCGTCGCAACCGCACGATCGACTGCCCGCGCAGGTGTTGAGCGAAGGCTTCGTCGACGGGCCAGCGCAATCGCCGATCGCGGACCGTCACGGCAGTGATGCGTCGACCGATCAGATGCGGTTCGAGTCCGCGGCGGGTGGTTTCGACTTCGGGCAGTTCAGGCATCGCGTTCGTGGGTGCCTTAGCGCTTGCCCGGTGCGTCGGATGCGGGCGCAGTCAGTAGCATCGCTGCCATGCCGGCGTTGAAATGATAGTCGAGGCCCTCGTCGCGTCGATGCAGCACGAGATCGGGTGTTCGCGTCTTGATGCCGATCTCGATCTTGCGGCCATCGCGCAATTCGATGACGACGTCGGTCGTCGAGCTCGTAGGCGCAGGCTGTGTTGTCACGCTGCTCGCATGTCGCCAGTGCTCGATCCATCGGATGAGATCGTCCTGGGAGATTCCCTCGACGGGCGGCGTGATCTGCCAGCGCGTTCCGTCATGGCGCAGGCTCGATGCTCGCATCGCAATCGAGACCGGGACCTCCGTTGCAGCGAACATGCGGTGGGCGATGAGCCGCCCGGGGGTGCCGGGGATCGCCGTTGCAGTGCGCGCCGGAACGGCGTAGACGGCGTCTCCGCTCTTGACGTAGATCTCCTCCGTCACCGTGTTCGTGTTCCCGAATTCGAGCAAGTGGCTTTCGAAACGCACCCTTGCCCAGGGCTGGTCCAGCCCGTAGCGATCGAGACCTTCCGCAGGCAGTCGGTTCATGGCGCGCAAGCGCGACAGATCGAGCACGCGGGCCAATGCGGTCTCGTCGAGCCTTGCCTTGATCGGCAGCGTCATGTGCCACTCGTCGACGAGACGCTGAAGTCTGATCGCGGGACTCTTGACCCGTTCGAGATCGATGACGCGAATATCGCCGGGTGCGATCGGCACCAGGGCATGGTCCCGCTGCGCAGGTTCTTCGTCGGGGCGATGGAAGTAAACCATCATGGCGGCACCAGCAGCGGCCAGGAGCAGGATGACGTTGAGCAGTCCGCGGGAAGTCATGCCGATTTCGGCGTCAGGCGCGTCTGCGCCACCAGATCAGTGCACCGGTTGCCAGGAGCACAATGGGCACCACGATGAGAAACGTCACGACGATGGCGAGCAGCCCTCCTTTCGACAGGGTGAGCGTGGTGTCGGGTGCGCTGCGGGGCTGGATCGAAATCAGGCGTTCGTCGCCGGCAAGCCAGTTGACGATGTTGACGCCGAGATCCAGATTGCCGCCGTTGCCGAGATACATGTTCGCGAGAAAATGTCCGCTGCCGACGATTACGACCCGCTGCGTCTTCTCCTCGCGCATGCGTTCGAGCGCAACGGCGATTTGCACCGGCCCCGGTGTATCGCGGGCCTTGTCGAATACGATGCGCCCTCCCAGATCGTCGGTTTCGATCCAACCTCGCGCCGCGACTTCTACGAGCGGGGTGCTGCGCCAGCCATCGAACTCATTGACGTTGATCGCGCGCGCAAACGGAAACAGGGTGTTGACTCGCATGCTCTCGAGGACGGGATGGCCTCCGTAGCCGCCCGGTGCGGCGACCGACATGACCGGGCGACCGCCGTGCTCGATGGCGTCCGGGTCGACGACGACGCCAGGGCTCAGCACGAGTCCGATGCGTTCGGCGAGTTCCTGAAGCCCGTTCAGAGGCTCCTGGTCGATCAGCCAAAGCAGGTTGCCCCCGCGCTCGACGTAGCTGATGAGCTTCGCCACTTCTGCCGGGGGAACGTCGATCTGGGGGCTGGCGACAACGAGTACGGAAACGTCGTCGGGTACCTGCGGCGCGATCGCAAGGTTGAGTGCGTTTACGCTCAGACCTTTGCTCGCCAACTGTTTGCCGAAGTCGCCGAGGTCGTGATTGGCCGCGCCGACAAGGCTGCGTTCGCCATGACCGTCGAGGGACATCACCAGACGCGATTCGGTGCGCGAGAGCCGGATGAGCAGATTGGTGAAATCGAATTCGGACAATGTGCTCAGGCGTTCGCTGCGCTCCCGATATTCGACGACGAGTTCTCCGTTGACCTGGACGCCGGCCTTTGCGGCAGCCTTCGGCCGCTCGCGTGGATCGATGAAGTTCAGTTGTACATCGTGCTTTGCGCGCTGGTAGCGGGCGATGAAATCGCCGATGTGCTTGCGCAGATCGCCCAGGCGCGGATCGTGCGGCGTCGCGTACGCCGTGACGACGATGGGACCGGCGAGCTTGCGCAATACATCGACCGAGGCCGCCGAGAGCGAGTTGCGGCCGGAACTGGTGAGGTCCCACTGGACGGCATGCTGACGAGCAACGACGGCGATCAGCGCCGTGAGAACGACCACCAGCACGACGAACGAGCCGTTCTGAGCCAGGTGCCGCAGCCGACTTCGATGTGCCGGTGTCATAGTGCCTGCCCGACCAATCGATCGCGATCCAGTCGGCGAATGGAAAGTGCGAGGAATGCGGCAATCACTGCGACGTGCCAGACGATGTCCGCGCTATCGATCATGCCGGCGTTGAAACTTTCGAAGCGGCGTGTGATCGAGACCATCTGCATCAGACTCGTCGGATCCGGATTGGCCAGGCTGGCCATCCACGATGTCAGCAGGATCCCGAGTGTGAGTACCGCCGCGACGACCGGCTGGCGCGTCGCACTCGAGGAAAAAAGTCCGACGGCGGCGAAGGTTGCCAACAGCAGCACGAAGCCGAGCGCATTGGCGGCAAGAAGACCGATGTCGAGATGCGTCCCGATCGCCAGCGCTGCGCCCATGGTCGTCGCAAGCACCGCCGGGAGGAGCAGGAAGACACACAGTCCGAGGTACTTGCCCAGCACGATCTCGGTCATGGAAATCGGGGCGGACATGAGCAGCGTCATGGTGCGGTTGCGCCGTTCCTCGGCGATGAGACGCATGCTGAGCAGCGGTACCGCCATCATCAGCACCATGGCAGCGGCGGAGAACAGCGGGCTGACGATGAGTTCGGTCGCGCCCGGTGCATTCGCCAGCTGTGCGAGCCGCGGCTGCAGTTCCATGAACGTATCGAGCCGCAGCAGGAAAATCCACGCCAAGACGAGTTGCAGCACGGCGAGCAGTATCCACGCAAGTGGTGACACGAAAAGCGCCCGAAGTTCCTTTCTGGCAAGAGTGAGGATCACGAACCGACCTCGTCCCGAGTCAGTTGAACGAAGACGTCTTCAAGTCGGCTATGTGCCGGCCCGAGTTCATAGAGCCCCCAGTTCTCGTCGGCTGCGCGCTTGACGAGTGCATCGGTCGGGTCGCATTTCGCCTCGCGGCTCAGGAGGAACTGCTGATCGCTCAGGCGATCGACCCGGACCACTCCCGGCAGATCGCCCAATACCGAGGCGGCTGGCGGGCGTCGGAAGGCAACTTGCAGGGCGAGACCCTGCGTGTAGCCTTCGAGCCCCGCGATGGTATCCGAGTAGACGATTCGTCCTTGATGCATGATGTTCACTCGATCACACACGGCCGCGACTTCCGAGAGTATGTGCGTGGACAGAATGACCGAGCGGTTTTGTCCGAGGCTGCGTATGAGGCTGCGGATCTCGCGAATCTGAATGGGATCGAGCCCGACCGTGGGCTCGTCGAGTACCACGATGTCGGGATCGTGCAACAGCGCCTGCGCGATCCCCACGCGCTGTTGGAACCCCTTCGAGAGCGTGCCGAGCAGTCGCTTGCCGCAATCGTTCAGGCCGCAGAGGGATTTGACCGATGCCACCTTGGACGCGAGCGCAGCTGCTTCCACTCGATGCAATTGGCCGGCGAGCGTCAGGAACTCGTCGACCGTCAACTCGCGGTAGAGTGGCGGATGTTCGGGCAGATAGCCGATGTGCCGCTTGGCCTTCAGGGGCGATGCTGCGAGGTCGATGCCGCAAATGAGGATCTCGCCGCTCGAGGGCGCGAGATTCCCCGTGAGCATCTGCATCGTTGTCGTCTTGCCGGCGCCGTTCGGGCCGAGCAGGCCAAGAACTTCGCCGCGACGCAGGGTCAAATCGATTTCGCGCACCGCCTCGTAGGCGCCGAACTTGCGAAGCAGCTTCCGGGCGTCGATAGTGATCTCAGTACGGGACTCGATGACCAGATCCTTCTGGAGCGCGCTTGTTCAAGCCGGCGAATATAACCTAAACTGTCGGAAACATTGAAGATATGACCTTGTCCCGAGTCCTCGTCAGCATCCTAGCCTGCGCCCTCGCTGCATTCGAATCCGGTTGTGCCCAGGTACCCGAGAAGGGGCGGGCGGCGCAGACCGTCAGTGCGGCAGAAAGCGCGCCCTCCGCGAAGCAGCCCCCCGAGCCTGCACTGCCCGAGCAGGAACTCACACCGCAACTGCTCTACCAGCACATGCTCGCCGAGATGGCGATCAATCGGGGCGAACTGGGCCTCGCTGCACAGGCTTATGTCGATCTCGCCCGCAAGACGCGGGATCCACGCATCGCCCGACGCGCAACCGGGGTGGCCGTGCAGGCGCGCCAAGCCGCACTGGCGGTCGAGGCGGCCACGGTATGGCTGCAGTCTGATCCGAATTCGCTGCAGGCGCGCCAGACGCTCGCCTCGATCCTCATCAGCAGCGGCGCGCTCCAGGATGTTCGCCCGCATCTGGAAATGTTCCTGGCGACCGATCCCAAGCAGACGCCGCAAGTCTTCCTGCAACTGAACAACTTATTGGCGCATCACGCCGACAAGGCGGCGGTTGCCGCGTTGATCAAGGAGCTCGCGCAGCAATATCCGAAGTTGCCCGAGGCTCATATCGCCGTTGCCCAGGCGTACTGGAACGCCGATCAGCCGGAAATAGCGGCGGCCGAGGCCGGGCGGGCGCTGGAATTACGTCCAGACTGGGAATTGGCCGCGTTGTTCCGTATGCAGGCGTTGCAGCGGCGCGGTAGTGCCGAGGCCATCGCCTTCGGGCGCAAGTACCTGGCGGCGTATCCGGCAGCAAAAGACATCCGCTTGAGCGTCGCTCGGCTGCTGGTGAACGATCATCGGAACGATGAGGCGCGCAAGGAGATCCAGGCGCTGGTGAAGCAGCATGGACAAGATCCCGCCGTTGCACTTGCCGCCGGCTTGCTCGCCGTGCAGGCAAGCGACTGGTCGACGGCGGATGCCCAACTGAAGCGCGTGCTCGAACTGGATGCAACAGGCGCGAACGTCGATACGGTACGTTTCTATCTTGGGCAAGTGAGTGAAGAGCTCAAGAGGACGGCCGAGGCGCTGCAGTGGTATCGCGCGGTGGGCGAGGGCGATCAGTTCATCCCGGCGCAGTCGCGAATCGCGACGCTCCTCGCCAAGCAGGGCAAGGTGAGCGAGGCGCGCGCGTTGCTGCAGGCGATTCCATCTCAGAGTCTTCCTCAGCGCATTCAGCTCGTCCAGGCCGAAGCCGGCATGTTGCGCGACACCGGTGCTTACCAGCAGGCTTACGACGTGCTGAGTCAGGCATCGGAGAAGTACCCGAACACACCTGAGCTCATGTACGACCTCGCCATGATGGCCGAGAAGACCGATCGGCTCGACGTGCTGGAAACCAATCTGCGTCGACTGATCGAAATGCGTCCCGACCACGCGCACGCCTATAACGCGCTTGGCTACACCCTCGCCGATCGAACGGACCGCTTCGAAGAGGCTTACCAGTTAATCGACAAGGCGCTCAAGCTCGCGCCGGAAGATCCCTTCATCCAGGACAGCATGGGATGGGTTCTTTATCGCCTTGGGCGGCTGCAGGAGGCCCGAAGCTATCTGGAGAAAGCATACAAGCGCCGCCCGGACCCGGAAATCGCGGCGCACCTCGGGGAAGTTTTATGGGCTCTGGGCCGCCGCGATGAGGCGCGACGCATGTGGCAGTCGGCGCTCGCCGAGCATCCCACCAACGAAACGGTGCTGGCGGTCATCAAGAAGTTTCTGCAGTGATGGTTCGTCGCTGGTCGGCGTCGTTCGCGCTTTCGGCTGTCTTGCTGCTCGGTGCGTGCGCCGAGATGTCCTCGTTCTTCCGGGATACGGAGCAAGGCAATCGGCAGGCGTTCGAAATGCAGGGTCGGATGTACGTTCGATATGGCGCCCAGGCATTCTCCGGTACATTGCGCTGGACCCATTCGACAGAACGCGACGAAGTCTGGCTTGGCGGTCCGCTTGGACAAACCGGCGCCTACATCGTACGCGACGTGAGCGGCGCTGCCCTGACGACGTCAACCCAGCAGACGTACCGTGCAATGAGCATCGAATCCCTGACGCGCGACGGCCTCGGCTGGAGCTTTCCCTTGGTGGATCTGAGCTACTACGTGCTGTCCGCCGTGCCCCCCGGGGCGGCGGCCCCGGAGCGAATCTCCGGCGAGCGCGCATGGCGTGTCGTGCACGGCGGCTGGACTGTGCAGGGGACGCCTCGCGAGGCTGCGAACGGTGCGACCACACCACCTGCCCGGTTGACGCTCGCCCGGGAGGATGTCGAGATACGCCTCGTCGTCGATCAATTGCAGCGTCCGCAATGAGGCGCGCATCCGCTGCCTGGAGACGATCGGCTTGAGCCTCGAGGACGATCCCGACCACTGGTACCCGGCACCGGCGAAGCTCAATTTGTTTCTGCATGTCGTGGGGCGTCGTTCGGACGGGTACCACGAACTCCAGACCGTGTTTCGGTTCATCGATCGCTGCGATCGATTGCAGTTTCGCCTGCGCACCGACGGCACCATCACGCGGGTCAACGATATCGAAGGGCTGGCGCCCGAAGAGGATCTGGTCGTGCGTGCAGCGCGCAGCCTCCAGACGCGATTCGGCGTGAGCGCCGGGGCGGAGCTTCGCCTGGAGAAGCACCTGCCGATGGGCGGCGGGCTCGGCGGGGGAAGCTCCGACGCCGCCACCGTGCTCATCGTGTTGAATCGGCTGTGGGGGCTTGATCTCCCCGTCGATGAACTGGCGGCGTTGGGATTGGAGCTTGGTGCCGATGTGCCGGTATTCATCCGCGGCAACAACGCGTTCGGTGAAGGGGTGGGCGAGCGCCTTACGCCGATCGAGCTTCCGCCCGCGTGGTATGTCGTGCTCGTCCCGACCGTTTCGGTGCCGACTGCACGCGTCTTCGGCGATCCTACGTTGACACGAAACTCGAATCGAATCACAATGTCGGCCTTTTTCGCGGGGGGGGTGCGGAACGATCTGGAGCCGGTCGTCTGCCGCCTTTACCCGTCGATCAAGGACCATCTGGATTGGCTGCGGCGGCACGGGCCTGCGTGGCTGACGGGGAGCGGAGCATGTGTCTTCGCGACCTTCGGCCAGGAGCAGCGGGCCCGTGAAGTTTTTTCTGCACGGCCGCCGCACATGCAAGGGTTCGTCGCACGAGGGCTGGATGCTCATCCTCTGCGAAGGATGATATTGGGGAGTCGCCAAGCTGGTTAAGGCACCGGATTTTGATTCCGGCATGCGAAGGTTCGAATCCTTCCTCCCCAGCCAGTGCTAGACGAGGTCGCCCCCGGGCGGCAGGTGTAGTTCGGTAGCATCAACGGATCGAGATAGCGTCCCGTGGGAAGCAACATCCTCTCCAGTGCCCAGCTTCACAAGATTGCCGGTACCACCGACTATGAGCGGATGATGGTATTTACCGGCAATGCTAGCCCGAGCCTCGCAGAACACGTCGTGCGCTCACTCAACATGCCGCTGGGGCGAGCCACGGTCGGTCGGTTCTCCGACGGCGAAGTGATGGTCGAAATTCTGGAAAACGTCCGCGGCAAGGATGTATTCGTCCTGCAGTCGACATGCACGCCGACCAACGATCACCTGATGGAACTGATCGTCATGGTCGATGCCCTGAAGCGATCCTCCGCCGCGCGGGTCACCGCAGCCATCCCTTACTTCGGGTACGCCCGTCAGGATCGACGGCCGCGGTCTGCCCGGGTGCCGATCACAGCCAAGGTCGTCGCCAACATGCTCACCAGCGTGGGCGTGGATCGAGTGCTAACGATGGACCTGCATGCCGACCAGATCCAGGGTTTCTTCGACATCCCGGTCGACAACATCTACGCCACGCCGATCCTGCTCGCCGATCTCTGGAAGAAAAACTACCAGGATCTCGTCGTCGTTTCGCCGGACGTAGGCGGCGTGGTGCGTGCGCGGGCAACAGCCAAGCGGCTCG
>JBIKKL010000737.1:0-2742 GCA_044360365.1 Burkholderiales bacterium
GTCTTCTGGATGAACACGGTGAAGGCGTCCTTGCCGAGCAGACGCGTATCGGAAAGGTTCGTGTAGAACGCCTTCTGTGTGGCGCTCATGTCGGTGCCGCTGAAGAAGGCGCCGAGGGTGAAGTTCTGCGGCAGGGCGTAGGTGGCGCCGATCTTCCAGTCTTCGTAGGAAGCGAACGAATCATTGCTGACCCCGCCGCTGTTGCCGTCGAACTTCTGCTTGCCCCAGTGCGCCTGCAGCGAGAACTTGTCCGTGATCGGGATGTTTGCGCTCAGATCCAGATAGTAGGTGCCGCGGCTGTCGGCGACGCCGAAGGTCTTGTTGTCCAGGCTGTGCGAATACTTCACCGAGAGCCACTTCCAGGTGAGGGCGCCATAGATCTCGAGCGTGTCCGCCTTGGTCGGGTAGATGGCCGAATTGTGCGATCCGGGGTAGTAGTACTGCAGCAGGCCGACGTCGAAGCCGAAATCGGACTTGCCGAAGGTGCCCTTGAAGCCGCCGTAGAAATCCCACTCGAGGCTCGAGCTGGTGTAGCCGGTAAGGGCGGAGCTGTCGGTGAGCCAGCTGACGTTCGACAGCCACGTGCCGGCGTAGAAGCCGCTGGAATGGCTGTAGTCGAAGCCCCCTTGCAGCGCGGGATCCCGGTTGGTCTGAGTCAGGCCGCGGAAGATGTATTGGCTGTAGATGCCGACGTTGCCCGTCAGCGTGTGCGGCGACGCGTCGGCAGCGAAGGCGGCAGGTGCGCCAACGCTGGTCGCGAGCAGGGAGGCAATGAGAGTTCGCTTGAACATTCGAGAGGCCCTTTCGTTGTCGTGTCTGGAGTAGCGCGTCCCTTTTAGCATTTAGTATGCCAACCAAAAACTGATTTTTCTTCATTGACTTACGCTGTCCCTGTGAACTCCGGCCGAAATACCAATGCACCGTTTGGGTGCTCACGTTCAGTTTTGGTGCATCGTGGGCATCCCGCTTGTTGTTCTTTCCGGTCCGTCGTCCGATAGCGCAATCTGCATAGGCCGTCTGCCCTATCGAGCACCCGGCAGGCCGTTTGCTACACTGCCCTCGTCTTCAGTCGAGGGGATGTACATGGACCGCAACAAACTCGTGGATGAAATCGGTGATCGGCTGCGTCAGGTGCTCGAAGCCAGCCCGGCGAAGGATCTCGAGCGCAACGTCCGCGCCGTACTGACGAACGTGTTCAGCCGGCTAGATCTCGTGACGCGCGAAGAGTTCGACGTGCAGCGCGAAGTGCTATTGCGCACGCGCGAGCGTCTCGTCGACCTCGAACAGAAGATCGCTCGGCTGGAGCAAAAGGGGCCGGCGGCCTGACGCCGCGGGTGCGCTTCACCGGGCTCAGCATGCACCGAGAATTCCATGTCACTCGCGGTCGTCTTCAGCCGGGCGTTGTCGGCGATGGATGCGCCTCTCGTCAGCGTGGAAGCGCATCTCGGGGGTGGTCTGCCGAGTTTCGCCATCGTCGGTCTGGCCGAAGCCGAGGTGAAAGAGGCGCGTGATCGCGTTCGCGCGGCATTGCAGACGGCCCGCTTTGAATTCCCTGCACGGCGTATCACAGTCAACCTCGCGCCCGCGGATCTGCCGAAGGAATCCGGGCGCTTCGACCTCCCGATCGCGCTTGGCATACTTGCGGCCTCGGGACAGATCCCCCGCGATCTGCTGGCCGACTGCGAGTTCGTCGGTGAGCTGGCACTGACAGGCGAACTGCGGCCGATTCGCGGAGCATTGCCGATGACGTTGTCGGCCCGCGATGCCGGCCGCGCGATCGTCTTGCCGAAGCCCAATGCGGCCGAGGGTGCCCTGGTGCGTGGAGCCCGCATCCTCAGCGCAGACTCCCTCCTGCAAGTCTGCGCCCATCTCGCCGGCGAGTCTGCGTTGCCACGCGTCGTCGATGTACCGACCAGCGAATCGCCGAGCGTTCCCGACATGCAGGATGTGCGGGGGCAGGCACACGCCCGACGCGCCCTCGAAGTGGCTGCCGCCGGCGGACATTCGCTGCTGATGATCGGGCCGCCCGGCACCGGAAAATCCATGCTCGCGGCCCGCCTGCCAGGCATCCTGCCGCGGATGACCGAACAGGAGTCACTCGAGTCGGCGTCGATCCAGTCGCTCGGCAGCAGCGGATTTCGCCCGCAGTCATGGGGGCTGCGCCCTTACCGTTCCCCCCACCACACGACCTCCGCCATTGCACTTGTCGGCGGCGGCAGCGTGCCTCGTCCGGGCGAGATCTCGATGGCCTTGCATGGGGTATTGTTCCTCGATGAACTGCCCGAGTTCGATCGGCGCGTGCTCGAAGCGTTGAGGGAGCCGCTCGATGCCGGACGAATCACCATTTCTCGAGCCGCCCGGCAGGCCGACTTTCCGGCACGTTTTCAATTGGTGGCTGCGATGAATCCCTGTCCCTGCGGGTACCTCGGACAGGCGCGCTGCCGCTGCACGCCGGATCAGGCAGCGCGGTATCGCAGTCGCATATCCGGGCCGCTGATGGATCGGATCGATATGCATGTCGACGTGCCCGCTGTCAGTATGGACGAACTGCAGAAGCGTACGATGTGCGAGTCTTCCGATGAGGTTCGGCGGCGTGTGGAAGCGGCACGTGAACGGATGCTGCACAGGCAGAAGAAAGCCAATGCACTTCTGGATTCGGGAGAGCTGGAGCACTACTCCAAGCTCGATGACGAAGGCAAGGGGATGCTGCTGCGCGCGATTTCCAGATTGGGTCTGTCTGCG
>JBIKKL010000738.1:0-2728 GCA_044360365.1 Burkholderiales bacterium
GGTGCAAGTGCGATCCCGGCGGCGCTCGCTGCGGCCGAGTGGCTCGGCGAAGCGAGCGGTGCGACGGTCATGGAAGGCATCGTCGCAGGGATCGAGTTGAGCTGTCGACTGGGCGTGGCCACGGACATGAGTCTCGTCGAGGGCGGGTGGATTTACTCTGCGCTGCTCGGACACTTCGGCGCGACGCTCGCGGCGGCTCATGTGCTCGGCCTCTCCGAAGACGATACGCGTCACGCGCTCGGCATCGTCTATTGCTTCACGTGCGGCAATCATCAGTCGTCGCGTGAAGGGGCACCCACCAAGCATCTGCAGCCCGGCATCGCCGCAGGCAATGGCGTGAAGGCGGCCCTGATGGCGCGAAAGGGGCTGAAGGGCGTAAGCGCCCCGTTCGTCGGTGAGGATGGCTTTGCGCGCGCGTACCTGCACGGGCGCTTCGATGTCGAACGGGCGATACGCGATCTCGGCCAGGATTTCGAAACTGCACGGCTGTCGATGAAGCCGTATCCCTCGTGTCGCCTCACGCACCCTGCGGTGAGTGCCGCACTGGAATTGCGCGATAAGCTCGGCGCGCATCTGCCTCAGGTCGAGTTCGTTACGATATCGATGGGCAAGCAGGCGCATGACGTCGTGGGGCGTGCCGTCCCTTTCCGGTTGCGTCCCACACGATGGCTCGATGCGCAGTTCAGCGTGTTCTGGACAGTCGCTGTCGCCCTTTCGCAAGGCAGCGTCTCACCGAAGCATCTGCTGGAACAAGTGCCGCCGTCGTCCGACGTGCAGGCATGGATCGAACGGCTGACCGCCGAACCGATGGCAAGTGCGGCCCGAGATATCGGGGCATGCGTGCTGGAAGCGTCGGGCCCCTTCGGCACCGTGCGCGTCGAAGCTGCGGAGGCCAAGGGGCATCCCGACAATCCGCTGACGCCGGACGAACTCATGCAGAAGTTCACGGCCAACGTCGGTCTCGCCGGAATCGATCGCGTCGAGGCCTGCCGATTGGCAGCGTCGCTGCTCGCTTTGGGCACGGCGGCAGACATCAATACCGTACTCGATCTGCTGGCCCGGCCCCAGTCGCCGTTGCCGATCAAGGAGCATTGAACAATGTATTTGTTGGAGCATGACGCCAAGACATTGCTTGGCGCAGCCGGGGTGCCCGTGCCTCCCGGTTGTCTGGTGGAGTCGGTCGAGGCGCTCGCCGGCGTCGCCTTGCCGCCCGGACCCTGGGTCGTCAAAGCGCAGGTGCCGGTCGGTGGGCGCGGCAAAGCCGGGCTCGTGAAGATCACCGAGTCGCTCGACGAGCTGTCGGCGCTGGTGGACGCAATGCTGGGCAAGACGCATCGGGGCCACGTCGTCGGATCGTGTCGCATCGAGAGCTGTCGCTCGGCGCCGAATGAGGTGTATCTGGGTTTCATGCTGGCCCCCGAGACTGGCGAGGTTCGTGTACTCGCCACGCCGAGTGGCGGCGTCGAAGTCGAAAGCTCCGGCGGTGTGCAATCGCGCATCGTGGCGCCGGAACTCGAGGCGCTCGTTGCGGCGGTCACCGATCTTGCATCATCGGCACCCGAGCCGATCCGCCATGCGATGATCGAAGCAGGGCGATCACTGGGCGATTTTTTTCTGCAGCGCGATGCGGTGCTGCTCGAGATCAATCCGCTCTTCGTGCAACCCGACGGCAGTTGGCTCGCGGGCGACGCCAAGATGGTCATCGATGACAATGCCATCACACGCCAGCCCGAGGCGGCCGCCCTGCTGGAGGCTCGCTCGCAGGCCTACGTCGAGACCTATACGAAGTACAAGTACGGATTCGATTACGTCGTCGTGGACCGCAATGGCGAACTCGGTCTGCTGACGACCGGCGCCGGTTTGTCGATGATGCTGATCGACGAACTGCGCGCCAACGGCATCACCCCATACAACTTCCTGGATGTACGCACTGGTGGTCTGCGCGGCGACGCGAGCCGACTCGTGCAGGTGCTCAACTGGATCGCCGAAGGGCCGAACGTCAAGTGCGTCCTGGTGAACGTGTTTGCAGGGATCACGCATCTGGGTGAGTTCTCGCGTCTGCTCGTGCAGGCGCTGAAGGAGGCTCGCGTGCTCAAGGTGCCCGTCGTGACGCGTCTGGTCGGAAACGGTCTGGACGACGCGCGTGCCGTGCTCGGCGAGGCGGGCATCGCGGTGGAGCCGGATCTGGACGAGGCCTTGAAACTCGTGCGCAAGGCATTGGCCGCGCAGCGAACTGACGTGGGAGCGCGAGCATGATCAACCCGCGCATCACACGCAGCACCCCCGTCGTCATGCAGGGAATCACCGGTCGCGCCGGCCAAAGCCACTTTCGCCTGATGCGTGCCTATGGCACGAACATCGTGGCGGGCGTGTCCCCCCGTTCTGCCGGCGGCAACATCGATGGCGTGCCGCTATTCGGGACGTGCGCCGATGCGGTTGCAGCAACCGGCGCGAAGGCAAGCATCATGTTCGTCGGCGCTGAACAACTGCTCGGTGCGATGGAAGAAGCGGTGGCAGCCGGCGTTGCGCTGATCGTGACGCCGACCGAAGGCATGCCGATTCACGATGCGTTGAAGGCCAAGCGACTGACGCTGGATCACAACGTGACCTGGATCGGGCCTTCGACCCCCGGGATGGTCGTGCCGGGCGAAGCGAAGCTGGGGTTTCTGCCCGATACGACGCTCGCTCCCGGTCCGCTCGGAATCATGTCCAAGAGCGGAACGCTCTC
>JBIKKL010000739.1:0-2726 GCA_044360365.1 Burkholderiales bacterium
CTACGCCGGCTACAGCGTCAAATGGGACGGCGAGTGGCAGATCACCTACGAGACGTTTCGCGACATGGGCGCCGCCTATGCGGTGGGGCTGATCCTGATCTACCTTCTGGTCGTCGCGCAGTTCGCGTCGTACCTGACGCCTCTGATCATCATGGCCCCGATTCCGCTGACGATCGTCGGCGTGATGCCGGGCCATGCGCTGCTCGGCGCACCGTTCACGGCCACCAGCATGATCGGCATGATCGCGCTGGCCGGCATCATCGTGCGCAACTCCATCCTGCTTGTCGATTTCATCAACCTCGAAATCGCAAGCGGCACCGCACTGAAAGATGCCGTCGTTCGCTCAGCAGTCACACGGGCACAGCCCATCCTGCTGACCGGACTGTCAGCCATGCTGGGTGCCGTGTTCATCCTCGACGACCCGATCTTCAACGGCCTGGCCATCTCCCTGATCTTCGGCATCATGGTGTCCACGCTGCTGACCCTGGTCGTGATTCCCCTGCTGTACTTCGTCGCCTATCGCACGCGAATCCGCACCGCCCCAACAGGAGACCCCCCATGAGCAAGACCTTCACGCTGGAGCTGACCCAGATCGAGAACTATCAGTTCGAAGTACGGTTCGACAATCCGGCCATGCCTTCGCTTCGGACCGACGAGCCCGCCCCCCTCGGCTCCGACACCGGTCCCAACCCGTCGCAACTCCTCGTCGCGTCCGTCGCCAATTGCCTCTCCGCGAGCCTGCTCTTCGCCATGCGCAAGTTCAAGAACGAGCCCGGCCCGATCCGAACGACCGCCACCGCGACCCTCGCGCGCAACGAAGCCAATCGCCTGCGCATCACCGGCGTCGCAGCCACGCTCCAGATCGCGCTGGTTCGAAGCGACATCCACATGGCCGAGCGCATTCTCGATCAGTTCGAGGACTTCTGCGTTGTGACTCAGAGTGTGCGAGCCGCCATTCCCGTCACGGTCCGAGTGCTGGATCGCGATGGGGCGGTGCTCAAGGCGTGATGCGCGAAGCCACGAGCATGCAGCCCAGCTTCTTACCTACTAGAACGAGCTTTGGCGACGGTTGACCGCCCAATCGGACATACCAACGCGCTCTACCTTGCGAACATACAGGCCGATGATGCCATCTAAGGTTTCTAAAGCGGGCCGCTGATTGCATGGCGACGTGAGCAACCAACCGGAAGAAGTCTATCGACTACCTCGTCGCTGCGAAGAAAAGGGCCGCAAACAAGAATCGCGAAGACCTAAACGAAGTCCGCGGGTGCAGGGTCACCGCGACTGACTACGCCGTGTACCCGGCCGCTGAACGCAGTTGCCACTCACCATTTCCCGCAAGATCCAGTACCTGCTTATGAAACTTCAAAAGAGTGGTGTGGTGACTGACGCTGATCAAGGTGGTTGCCGCATTGGCCAATTCACCGTAAAGACGCTCTTCGTTGGCACGGTCGAGCGCGCTTGTCGCCTCGTCCAGGACGGCGTACCTTGGCCGAGTCAACAGCACCCGGGCCAAGGCAAGGCGCTGCTGCTCGCCTACAGAAAGTACCTTCTCCCAGTCCCTTTCCACGTCCAGTCCACCGAACCGCTCGGCCAGATCCGCCAAATTGACGCGTTCCAGCAAATGCAAAAGCTCAGCATCCCGGACCGGACGTTCCTCATTCGGATATAGCAATTGATTGCGTAGCGACCCGAGAAACATGTAAGGCCGCTGCGGCAGGAAAAGAGAGGTGGCCCCAGCGGTTTGGACAGAATTTCGTGGAAGTTAGGTACAGCCCTGCGGGTTACGCTGCTAAGGGAAGTGGCAGCGAAGTGAAGTAAACGCTCTCGGGCGTGTTGCCGTCAAGCGAGCGATGCGGCCTGCGCTGGTTGTAGAAGTCGATGTAGCGTCCGATGCCACCCCTCGCTTCCGAGACGTTGTCATACGCGTGCAGGTAAACCGCCTCGTACTTGATCGACTTCCAGAATCGCTCGACGAATACGTTGTCACGCCAGCATCCTTTACCATCCATGCTGATCGCGATCCTGTGAGCCTTCAGCAGATCCGTGAAATCACTGCTCGTGAACTGGCTCCCTTGATCGGTATTGAAGATCTCGGGAGGCCCGTGCTTGGCCAAGGCCTCCTCCACGGTCTCTAGGCAGAAGTCCGTGGTCAGTGTGATGGAGACCCGCCAGGCGAGAATCCGTCGACTCGCCCAGTCCATCACCGCCGCGAGATAGACGAATCCACGACGCATCGGGATGTACGTTATATCCATCGCCCACACCTCGTTGGGATGCTCGATGGCGCGATCACGAAGCAGGTAGGGGTAGATGCGATGCGCCGAGTGCTTGCGGCTCGTGTTGGGGCGCCGGTAGAGCGCCTCGATGCCCATCCGGGCCATCAGCGTTCCTACGTGCTTACGACCGACCCAGTGGCCCTCGTGGCGCAGCAGATCGCGAAGCATCCGGGCACCCGCGAAGGGGTGCTCCAGGTGCAGTTCGTCCATGCGCCGCATCAGCGCCAGGTCTTCCGCCGAAGTGGGTGTGGGTAGGTAGTACACCGTTGACCGCGGCAACTCCAGCAACTGCGCCTGGCGGCTCACGGAAAGCTCATGAGTCCGGTCGATCATCGCTTTGCGCTCGGATCGCTGATGCGACCGAGCGCGCCGGCTAAAAAATCGTTCTCCATCGCGAGCTGACCGATCTTCGCCTGCAGGTCCTTCACACTCGGGCCCTCCGGACTG
>JBIKKL010000119.1:0-10151 GCA_044360365.1 Burkholderiales bacterium
CAGCGATTCCAGCATTTCGCCTTCCTGCTGATGCACGGAAACCAGGGCCTGGTTCAGCGCCCGGCGCCGGCGCAGGTAAACGAACAAGGCAAGGACGGTGACGCCCGCGACCACAATGAAGGAAATTTGCGACAGCGTGGCGATGTACAGCAGGCAGAAGACGAGCAGGATCAGGCTTTGCGAGGCGCCGACCAGCAGGGGGAAGTTTTGCGCGAGATGGTTGGTTTCCTGTCCCACCACAGCATACAGGCGGCCGCGTCCGAGTTGCTCGATCACCCGCAGTTCCGAGCGCCGGATCTTGTCGGCCAGGCGTAGCCGCAGGTCGCCGAGCCGCTGCTGCATGTAGGCGTTGGCCCGGCGCAGCGAAGCGCGATTGGCGAGCGTATAGATTGCAAACGCAAGACCGTACAGCAACAGCAAGCGCGCCCCTACGCGGGTGCCTTTCGCCGCCTCTTCCGCAACCAGATTGATCAGGCCGAGCAGCACCGCATTAGCGAGCGCGGCAAGGCAGGTGACGAGCCAGATGCTCTTGAGCGAACCGGGCATGCCGGCATGGAGCAGGCGCAGTATGTTCATTGTGAACCCTGCGCACAGGGGATCTCCCGACGAATGCATGGTCGGGTCACAGCCAACCACTCGGCGAGCACGGGAATGAATTTATACTTGCCCCAGCTTCCACGGCCCGCGCACGCATCGCTGCACGCGCCGAAAAAAAGATCACGCACTCTCTCTTCTATCGAATGACATCCGAACCGCTGGCGCAGCCGATCATCCCTGTTCCCCTTAAACAGGCGCAGTGCCATGTATGGTCGGTGTCCCTGGATTTCGGCTCCGACGCGCTCGCTCCACTGCTGCCCTTGCTCAGCACCGAGGAGCGCCAGCGGGCAGACGCTTTTCTGCTGCCGGCGCCACGCAAGCAGTTCATCTTCGCCCGGGCGGCGTTGCGCACGGTACTTGCGCGCTACCTCGGCTCGCCACCCGAAGCATGCCGCTTCGAGACTAACCGCTGGGGCAAGCCCAGCCTGTCGCCCGCATCCGACCTGCGCTTCAATCTGAGCCACGCCGGTGATCAGGCCCTGATCGCGGTTGCGCGCGGCTTTGATATCGGCGTCGATATCGAGCGGCACCGGCCCTTGGAAGACATTGCGGCGATGGCACGCATGGTGATGTGCGCGCATGAGTTCTCTTTTTGGGCGGCATTGCCTATCGCGGAACAAACGACCAGCTTCTATCGCGTCTGGACCTGCAAGGAAGCCGTCTCCAAGGCCATTGGCAGGGGGCTGTCGGTGGACTTCCCAGGCTTGCAGGTCGAACTCCTCCCGGGCCGGGCCGCGCGACTGGTCGGGATGGATGCATGCTGGGGTCGAGCGGACCAGTGGTCGCTCATTGAAATGGACGCGCCTCAAGGCTACTCCGCCGCGCTGGCCGCCGCCATTCCCGGCCTGCGGGAGAGCGCCGCCAGCTGATCTGGTGACGGCACAGCCGGCATGGCTACTCTCCCACTTTGACAGCGGGCGTGGCGGCAGGCGGCGTGGCTGCGGGCTTGGCCGCCGCATCCTCCCCATTGAGCAGAATCGGGAGATTGCTGTGGCCGGTACCCATGACGAAGATCTTGGCATTTGGCGAATTCGCCAGCTTCTCGGTCGCCTCGATGCCGCGCCACTTCAGCATGGAGATGCCCGATGTTTCTTCAAATGCCCTGATTCCTTCCGCCTCGATGATCTTGCGGCGCTTTTCCTGCTCTTCCGCTTGCAGGCGGAAGTTGTAGGCGAGCAACCTTTGCTCGAACAGGAGTTTGTCGACAATCCCCTTGGCCATTTGCTCGGGCAGATCCAGACGTTCGATCAGCACGTTCTCTGCGATCAGGAGGTACTGCTTCAGCCGCTGCGTTACGCGCTCATCGAGTTCGTGGATCAGTGATAATTCATCACGATGATAGATCTCGTCGGCCGTATAGTTACCAAGGATTTGTCGGAGCGATGAGATCACCTCAGGGGTAACGATTCGCTCCGGATACTGCGGTCCTATCGTGCGATGCAGTTCTGGAAGACGCGCGGGATCGACCCGGAAGCGAATCGACCACTGGACGTCGAGCTCCATCCCGTCACGCGTCAACAGGCGCGTCTTGCGGCCGGTCTCGATGATGCGGGTGTTGTAGACGATGATTTCGTCCCAGGGGAACTTGAAGTGGGCCCCCTCACCCAGGATCATGTCCGAGGTCCCACCGAAGAAGCGCGACCAGTACACGCCTTGTTCACCCGAGTACTTGGACACGACTACTTCTCTCCACAGGACCGCGAGGAGAAACGCGGCCACCAGCAGAGCCAAAGTAATGCCGAATCGGTTGGCATGCAGCCATCGACGGGGATGAAAGCGGCTATTCCGGCGCGTCTCCACCCCGGGCTCGCTGTCGCTACCCGGTTGCGGGATGTCGAGCGGATTCATCAGACAAGACTATGGGAATGACGGGCAGCTACCGACGTCGCGGTCGGCCATGCGCCCTTGCAGGCCACCGACCCACCTGACGGCCTCACCGGCGCTGCGCATCCGGGCTTCCAGGGCGATCAGGACGACCAAACAGGACCACGAAAAGCAGGGCCACGAGCGGCGTGGCCAGCAGTGCGACCAGGGCCACACCCCAAAATCCCAGGCGCGACCCCTTGCCGAGGTAGCCGGCGATCACGCAAAGCAGAAGGTAGGCGACCCAGAACATGCGCGCAGGCGTCCTCTAATAGCAAGTGATTCCGATGGAAGAACAGGCTTCTCAGGCGACCTTGGAGGTGATCGGTGCAGCCTTGGCGGCCGCCTCCTTCACACTGGCCGCCTCCTTCACACCATTCGAGACCTCCTGGCGGAAGTATTCCCGCATCTCGGCAGGATCGAAATCAAGCAGCGTGCCGCCAGCCTCGAAATGTGAGACAAAAACCCGGCCGATGGCATAGGTAATGGCGGCGGCAATCCCCGGAACTGCTGCAGTGGCAACAATCTGGCCGAGTACCGGGATCGCGCGCAGGCTACTGAAAGCTACCATCTTGCCGACGGCGACACTGCCCAGACTCCCGACCAGGGATACGACAGCGGACTTTGCCAAATCCTTACGGTAGCTCGTACCGTAGTGGTCCGCCAGTTCCTTGATGAGCTTCACCTCAACTGCGAGGATGGCAACCATCTCCAGCATCGGCACCGGCAGGACGCCCGCACCGGCAGACCACAGCACGTTGCGCTTGACGATGTCCATGGCTTGAGCGGTCCTCAGCTCGGCCTCAGGGGCTGCGGCGATTTCTTGTTCCGACATGTTTTCCTCCGGAGGCAGGCGGCGTTGAGGGGAATGACTGCGAGAATCTTATGGACTAAGATACCAGCGGTCAACATTGTCATATCGATCAGCTTATTTCCCTGCATTTTTCGCTTGCATTCCGATTTGCCTCCTGCTTTCGCGTATCTCGTTCCGATCAAGCGCGGACAACTGCCGCCTCTTTACCTGGTGCACAGCGTCGCGGGGGAATTGACCTGGCTGCCGCGCTTGGCCGCAGCCCTGCCGCATGACCAGCCCTTGTACGGCTTTGCCGCCCCCGGGCTGAATGTCGACGCGCCGTTCTTCCCAAGCATGGAAGCAATGGCCTCGGCCTACCTGTGCGAGATGCGCCGCGTGCAGCCATCCGGGCCATACATGATCGGCGGTTATTCGATGGGCGGTGTCGTTGCGTTTGAAATGGCGCGGCAGTTGCATGAAGCCGGGGAGTCCGTGGAATGGCTGGTCATGATCGACTCCTTTGCCCCCGGGCGCGCAGGCGGCCCCACCATCACATCCTGGAGCCGCAACGGGGTGTTGATGCAGGTCGTGACCAACCAACTGGCCCTCCAGTGGGGCGCAAGCACCCTCCTGCCTGCCGATGCCCTGCCCGCCCTGCCGTATACCGAACACAGCGAATGCGCCGCCCGGCACCTGCTCGCGCATTGCAACAGCAGCCACAGCTACGGCACCTTGCAGCCTTATCTGAGGCGCTGCCAGACCGTCATGCGCGTGCACGCGCAACTGCTGGCCGACTACCGCCCTGTCCGCCTGACGCGAGCCTGCAACACGCTCCTGTTTCGCAACACCCTCGGCCTGATCGCCCGCGATAGCGCCCTCGATCTTCCGAAACTGCCTGATATGCAGTGCGCACCGACTCACGGTTGGGGACCGCTACTGGCCATGCCCGCCACTGAAATCCCGGTTGAGGAAGAGCACTTTCTTATGGGCGGGCAGCAGACGATGAACCTGGTTGGAAAAACGCTCACCTCGGTCCTGCTCTCGAAACATGCCTCCCGGCAAGCACCGGCGAAGCCGGCTCGCGCCTGAAAACGGTGCATCCTCAGGCTGCCCATGCGCGGAGGCATGGCGCAAACAGAACCCATGTTGATCCCGGCCGTCTGGCCGAACATCCACTGCATCGGCGTCGAGTGCCAGAGCAACTCCGCGGCAGGCACCGCTCGCGCTCAGTTTAGTCACACTGCTATTCGCCGCCGGCCGGCTCAACGGGTCGGCGCCTGCAGGCAAACTAATCGACTCTTTGGGCGGCTTCTGCCCGATCCTCCTCGTCAGCTGCAGAATCGAGTCTCTCGGCCGCTACCCGAGCTGCCGACAAACACATGCAATTCATCGCCGCCAATGAAGACCGCGTGCGGGCCTACTCCCCAGACCCGTTCGTCAAGTATGCCGCGTGAAGACTTCATCGTGCCGGATAAATAAACTAAAAATGCCGGCTCTTGCAGAAGGACGTGGCACAATCGGCTTGTCTCTTGGGTTAATAACCAGAGACTCCCCCTAGACCCTGGGTATCTGTTGAGCAAGATCCCCAAGGGCGAAACCTTCTCAATCCATCAACAAACCTGACCACCACGGACGAAATCGCCATCAAGATCGACGGCCGTGCTAAGAGCCCCCCCCTCTTCCGTCCGCCGAGCTCACCGAAAAATTCGGTTCGGTTCACCCCCGACTGACATGACTACGAAGGAACCACTCGTGAACACCGAGGCATATGATGAGCTGAGCCGGCGTATCACTGCACTGGAGGTGGCGCTCGCTGCAACAACGGACTCTTATAAAATCGTGCAGCAGGAGTACGCGGAAGCTCTATCTAGCATCAATTCACTTGTTAAGATTAGTTGCGTAGCCGCTGAGAGCGCACGAGATGCTGCTCAGCAGTCTTCGCTCGCAGCTAATTTTGCACTTCAGGCGGCTCGTTCGGCTCTCGGCCAAAAGGCTATCGAGGCCGCAGAGATATCTGCCACCGCGGCCAAGGTGTCGGCTAACGCTGCTGCTCAATCCGCCGTGGCTGCAGCAAACGCAGCGGCAGCTGCTGCGCTCGCCATAGCTCAAAGCGCGGAAAAGGACGCGATTGAACTGGCGAAGATTGCGGCAGCTGCTGCCTCAGAAGCAAGCAAAGCTAGTTCGTCTGCGCTATGGCTAGCAAACGAAGCATCGCAGTCGGTCGACAACGCACGAAAGAACCAACCATAGCTGCGTCCCGGCGGTACGTGATCCTTTGACCTTTTAAAGCAAATTCGGGCGCTATCGTCAAGAGTTGTGTACGCGGCGTGATCATCAGTGCGTATTCCGGCCCGTGGCGGACACGATTCTGATCTGATGCCGGACAGCGTTCCTGCGTCATGGCGGACAGCATTCCGATTTGAAGGCGGACACTTTTTGGCTCGCTTCGGAATGCTGTCCGCCATGATTCCGAAACGGCTCGATCGATAGCCGTTGTCGAATTCCCCCGAGGCCCGGAGCTCTCGACGCAAGTCTTTCCGATCGCCACCTTTCGCCCTTTTTCCCAGGGAGCGAAGCGGTGGCCCAATAGAGGCTTGTGGCCGACGACAATTATCTTGAAGGGCGTGTTGCCTGCGGACGGACGGCTCCCATCATAGCCGCGAGCTTCTTTCGCTTTGGCTTGCAGACCGGTAAGGCACCCGCGCCCAGAAATGCTGACCTGTCAAAATTCGGCGCGCAGCAACATTCGTCCCGCAGCCGAGGGGGCCAGTTTGCCCGTCGCCTATCGTCTTTACCTGCCAAAAGACTGGGCTAAGGACCGCAAGCGCCGCGCGCGGCCACAACCGAGTGGAAGTCGTTGCCCGCGGGGTGGACACACACCACTTTAGCCCAGATCACCGAAGTACGCTGTTGCGTCGTTTCCGGTGGGCATCATCCGACGATCTGCTCGTGCTGTATGTTGGACGCCTAGCTGCGGAGAAGAGTATGGGTCTGTTCTTCGATGCCTTCGACGCGATTGAGGCCTCCTCTGTCTTTGATAGAACGAGTCAACCTTACCGCTGAGGATTGGAATCCATTCCTCACTTTTTCGTTGTTCGATCGCGTTGCTTGGGCCGTACGCCTCGTCACCGTACTGGACCGTTCTCATCCAACAGAAACTGCTTACGATCAAGAAAAGTGCTGACAGCCGACCGAGTTCCTTTGCGTAGCATCACCACGCTCCGCTGCGGCCCTGGATCAAAAATAGCCACTAGATCAGAACCCATGTTGGATGTTGCGAGCCGCGTCAAGACCGAGGATTGTCGCTTTAACCACTGTTGAGCGAGCATCCAGTCGACCCTCGCACTGATCACAATGTAGGTCTTGCCAAAATCCACGTACTGCTCGAGTCTCTCCATGTCAGCGTTCGATATGGCAAGACAGCCATCTGACGCCCTCGGCGGCCTTACGTGGATATCTTCTGGTACACCGTGAATCCAAATACTGCTGCCAGTACGGCCATTCGCTCGATCGTCTGGGTTAGGATAGTCCAAGGTGATCGCGCGCTTTCCTAAGAAACCGTCTGGACGTGGATTGTCAATTCCCTTGAGTAGCCGATACGCCCCCAGCGGCGTCTTTTGGTCACCCTTACGTCGCTTGTCTCCACCGCCCAGGCCTAGTGTTGTGTAAAACTCGTCCACGACCTCCGGCAGCCTCGAATCCGAATTGATCCTCACGACGAATAGTCTAGCAACAGAAAGATCGACTAACAGGGTGTACCGTCCAAGGTTCGAATGCTCTCTCAATATCACAAGAGAAGCAGGCAAATGGCCTTTTGGCCGTACGTGCATGCGTGCTCGTGCCTCTGCGAGAAGATCACGGTCCTGCATGTCAAACTGTGGAATCTCACCCGCACGAACAAGCGCCATTTGCGCAGTCAACCAGTGTGCCAGCCGCGATCTAGACTCACTACCCAAAGCCTTTGCTGCAGCATGCCAGGCGCTCTCGGGCGGCGCAGACAATGCCTGTTCAATGGCTGTCCGAAGTGCCTTATCGATGGGGGCGAGATCATCCGAGGAAGCGAAAGCGCATGTGTGGAACAAACCAATAAGCCACGCCGTACATATCAGCGTCCTCAGAGGCGTTAATTTTCTTCGGAGAGAATTCTCCACGCAGCACCTTCTTTTGCCCATACCTGCTTCTTATTCGTACGAACCTTAATTTGACCCGACTCGTAGTGCTGACGGAACCGAACTTCTCGCAGGTTCTTCGCCACCACCTTTACCGCAATATTGTCTACCTCGACGACAATTTCCCCCTTCTTCAACACCCTCGGACGCCTGAATTCGATCCAAGCCGACTTTGTTGGAAACTTGGCCTGTTTAAAGGATTCGCTGTAGAAATCACTGTATCGGGCGAAGTCCTTTCGTGCCCAGCTATTCGCCCATTCCAAGATGGCTGCCCTGAGCAGCTTTTCTGACTCATCGGAGGTTTGCGTCTGAGCCCTAGCCGCCTCAGGAACAACGTCCACCGCTCGGACGGACGAAGTACGCTGCGCTGCACTAGGCTCGGTTGCAGTTGCCACCTTCGACCTGGCGAGCTGTTCAGCAGCCGATCTTTCGGCACGAGCTTTGGCCTCCGACACCGCCCTCGCCTCAGCGAGCTGCTGGGCAGCAGCCCTTTCCGCCGTCTCTTTGGCTTCGGCCTCCGCCTTGGCCTTGGCGACTTGTGCTCGACGTTGGGCTGCGGCCTGTTCCTCTGCCAATTCGGCTCGGCGCTCAGACTCTTTGGCTCGGACCAAAGCGACCGAAATCGCTCTCTTCACCTCCGCAAGCTCCAGCTGACTGCCACTGATCGCTACCGACCTGGGGATAGGCTCTGATCCAATCGCTTTCGCATACGTCTCTGCATATTGGCGGGCAGCCAGCTCACGAAGGTTCCGGAACGTGTCGGAAGCTGGGCGATTGGAGAGTAGGGCAGACTCCAAAACGTTACGAGCTGCCTCATATCGCCCCTCCGCGACAAGAAGAACCGCCAAGTCGTTGGCTAACAGCAGATTGCCGCCCTCTTTCTTGAGCGCTGCTTCCAACGTGCGTTTGACTTCTAACACCTGCCCAGCCGCGATTTGAGCATATACCTGCTCCTTATCGAACTTCCGCGGGCTAGCCAATGCCTCGTGCATCACTGCGCTGCTGCTCAAGGCCATGGAAATCCACAGACCGAACACGATCCAGGCAAGGGCTCTAGAGTACATAGCTACTGGGCACTTTTATGATCCAAACGTCAAAACGCCGAAGTCGACGCGGCGACTCGCGAGTTTATCGGTTTTGAAGGAAGGCGGGCACCAATGCGAAGGCTTTGGTACGCCGATCTGCTATTCGCGGTGCGGAAGATGCCAGACTAGCCTGCTCGATACCCGATAAGTCCTGGGCATGTATGTCCCTGCGGCATCCCCACACGGATAACGCCGACCATTACGTGCAGGCGTGAGGTCTATTGAAACAATTGACGGCGCTCGGGAAATAGAAGGGCACTCGGCCCTTCCGCAGTCCACCATGAATTAGCCCAGTCCAACAGCACTGGCGTAATCGAGATCACTGAATCCGCACGCCACGCTCAATACCTACCACCCCTGGGCATACCCTTCAAGACGCCCGCCCTCACTTGGGGGGGGGGTAGCACCACAAATCAAGAACCGGGAGGAATCTTATGAGAGGCCCGTTACTTCGCCGCCTTCAGGTAATAATCCCGTCCTTGACCTCAGCTCCCACCAGTCGCTGTGGTGGGTCAGAGCGATAGCTCGTGATATCGCCCAAAGCCTCAGGCGAAGTCCGAACGGCTCCGTGAAGCGTGCATTCCAATAACGACCGTTCATATGGGTCTAACGCCCTGACGCCAATGCACCCTCCCCATGTTTGAGAATCCTTTGACACGGGGCAACCTCTCGCTATGCAATCATTAATTCCGCTACGCGCTGCGGTACCAGGCCATCCAAGGACTTCCAGGCGACCCTAATTTCGCTCATGAGGCTGCAGATCTCCTCAAGTGCCCCCACGTCGTTGTAGGCATTGACGTGGACTAATCGGCGAGAGACATAGAGGTAAAGCTCGTTGAGGTTTTTTGCTAGTTCACCGCCGCGCTGAAAATCGAGCCCCTCCTGCAATCCACCGAGGATGCGCCCCGCCCGGGACAGTGCCCGCGCCTTCTCTTCCATTGACCCATGGCGGACGTGCCCTTTCGCGGCATTCAAGCTTTCGACGAGACCATCGAAAAGCATTTGCGTCAACTGGATACTGTTGGCAGTCGCGATGCCGGTCGCCACTTCGACCGCTCGATAACCAAGTGCGCCTCGTCCATAAGAATGCATAGTTCCCTCGTCGAAGAATGTTCATCCATACAAGGAATCGGACCCTCTGCCTTCAACTTGAGGCGAACCGCGACAGGCTCCCAGATCGTATCCTTACTTTTCTGAATCCGATCTTGGGTTTGAGCGACGGGGCAATGCTCGCGAGCCCCCACCCACGAACGGGAGCCGCGTCCATGTAAACGAACTCTTCTATGTTTCTGACGATTCCCCGGTCCCGCCAGCGGCGGGAACCAGGGATTCGACAACGCTTCTTTGTGGAGCGATCTGAACCCGGGCGTAAAGATCTTCGCAGGTGCTAGAAAGCCGGCGCCGCAGCTCGTCACGCTGCTCGTCACCGCCCTTCGCCATATCGAACCCGACCCGGTAGATGGTCTGCGCCTCATCTGGGGGCAACCACGACTCGACGCTTCCCCGCAATGTGCTCACTACACGACCGCTTTTACCAGACCCGTCCACACCAAGCCTTGCGTCTTGATAGCCCTCATTGAAGAGTCCCTCGATATGCTTGGACAATACGGCCTCGTAGCGCTGTCGCACATCGGAAAGAACCGA
>JBIKKL010000120.1:0-10149 GCA_044360365.1 Burkholderiales bacterium
AGAATTCACACAACTGCTGCATAACGAATACGCCCGCTGGGGCAAGGTCGTGAAAGAAGCGGGACTCAAGCCGGATTAGCCCCGGGTTCTGCCCGCATCGACACGCAGTGCGGGCAAGCCTTCACGGCGCTTCCCGTGCCGGACGGGGATCGGGATAATCCCCACTCCGCTCGGGAGTCCCCCTCCATGCAACCCAAACGCCCTCGTCGCATCGAACATCCGTCGCCCTGGAACACGGCCCAGCCGAAGGCACGAAAGCCGCCCGCGAGTCGGACGAGTCGACCGGTCGCTGCGCCTCCCCGATCCGAGCTACCGACCGTCGAAGCCGAGCCCGGCCTGGTCCGACTCTCCAAACGCATGGCCACCCTGGGCCTGTGCTCACGCCGCGAAGCCGACGAATGGATCGAGAAAGGTTGGGTACGCGTCGATGGCGAACGCATCACCCAGCTCGGCACGCGCACGTTGCCGGAGCAGAAAATCACCATCGATCGGGCCGCGCGCGACGAACAACAGCAGCGCGTCACGCTGCTGCTGCACAAGCCCATCGGATTCGTGTCCGGCCAGGCCGAAGACGGCCATACGCCCGCTTCGGCGCTGGTCGAAGCGAAGACGCACTGGACGGAGGACACCTCGGGCATCGATTTCAAACCGGCGCACCTGCGCGGACTCGCCCCGGCAGGGCGCCTCGACATCGACTCCACCGGTTTGCTCATCCTGACCCAGGACGGCCGGATCGCACGTCGATTGATCGGTGCCGATTCGGGCATCGAGAAGGAGTATCTCGTCCGAGTCCAGGGAACGCTCGACGAGCAAGGGTTGGCGCGCCTGCGACACGGCCTCACGCTCGACGGCGTCGCGCTCAAGCCGGCGGACGTTTCGTGGCTGAACGACGATCAATTGCGGTTCGTGCTTACCGAAGGCCGCAACCGGCAGGTTCGCCGCATGTGCGAAATGGTGGGCTTGAAGGTGCTTGCGCTCAAGCGGGTGCGCATCGGCCGCGTCATGCTCGGTCATCTGCCCCGCGGCCAGTGGCGCTTCCTCGGGTCGGACGAGGCGTTCTGACGCGGCCACGGGCGCAACAAACACTCGTCCGGGGATCGAACGAAGGCGATACCGTGCGCCAAGATCTGCATTGCCCGGCCGTCATCCTTCGACACCCGGGGGCGCGACGAGCGGGGCGTATGCAAGACCGTCGGGCATGCCAGGTGCTCCACAGCCTGCGTTTGCTCTTTCAAGGGACTACATCATGGGAAAGTATCTGCTCGCCTGGATTCTCGGGATACCTGCGGTCGTTCTGGTTCTCATCTACCTGATCTTCAACTGACGCGTCCGGCAATCCCGACACCATCCCCGCACCTCCCGGGATCGACATGCGTTCGCCCGGTCGATCCCGTCGCCGCGCCTGGGGTGCCATGCTGCTCGCATGGAGGTTGTGCAGTTGCGCGCCCCCGCCCCGAGTCATCGTGGTTGCGGGCGCGGCGAGCGCATCTTCGAACAGCGCTCCCCAGGTGACCGACGGGCGCCGTGCGCTTGCGCCCGGCGTGCCGGCCAGACGCAGACCGGTAACGCACCGCTCCGGGTACAGCTGTTGCGCTCACATTGTTACCGAACCCCCACGCAAAGGGGGGTTCCAATGAAAAGCTGGTTGACGATTGCAGCGCCTTGGCTCGCTTCGACGGACTGTGCGACGTTCGAAGGCATGTCCAACACTGAAAAGGGCGGCGCCATCGGGGCGGGGGTAGGCGCGGTCGGTGGAGCGGCGGTATCGAACGGCGGCGTGCTCGGCACAGTCGGCGGGGCGGCCGGCGGCGGCGTCATCGGCAACGAAGTCGGCAAGCGGCGTTAACTTCTTCGGCTCTACGAAAAGGAGTCCAGCATGTCCAACATGGCCATCTATCTCATCGGCGTCGTGGTGCTGATCGTAGGCCTCGCCTGGGGCGCGAGTGCGGCCGGCCTTTCGTCGACGTGGATCGCGATCGGCGCGCTGGTCCTGCTCGGCCTCGGCATTGCCGGCTCGGTGAGCCGCACGCGCCGCCCGGAACACTCTCCGCTCGACGAGTAGTCTCGGGCCGACACCGGACGGCATCGATCTCGGCGGCATACCCGTCAGGGCGCAGGAACACCGGTCTGCGCCTACAATAGCCCTGCTCCGCGGTTCGCACCGCACAAAACGAGGCAGGGCATCCATGAGCCAGAGAAGCGGCGTCCCGATCGAACGCGGTCTCGTCCGCGCCCACACCGGCTACATTCACTATCGCGCGGCGGGCGAAGGTCCTGCAATCGTCCTGGCGCACATCAACCAGCAATCTTCCGCACTGATGCTCGAGCTGATGCAGGCGCTGGCGCCGCGCATGCGGGTGGTCGCCATCGATTACCCAAGCCACGGCCATTCCGATCACATCGACTGGCAGCCGAGCATCGGCACTTACGCCCGCTGCATCGTGGAAGTCATGGATGCGCTGAAGATCGATCGCGCGGTCTCCCTGGGCGAAGCCGTCGGCGCCTCGGTGGCGACGGAACTCGGTGCCAATCATGCCGACCGGATCGAGCGCGTGGTGCTCGTGAACTGCCCGTACTATCCGGATCGGTCCGTCGCCGACGCGAATCATGCACCGCTCAAAAGCGGTCTGCGTCCGGCCGACCCATCGGGTTTTCCGACGACCCGAACGCTGGAATTCGTGATCCAGCAGGATCCCGGACATTCGCCCCTGAATCCCACGCAGTCATGGATGGATCGCGTCAACACCGCCCAGATCGAAGTGGGCCGCGAACGCTGGCAGGCGCTCGACGCGTTGCATGAGTATCCCCTCAACCAAAACCTCGCACGCCTCGCCCAGCCGGTCCTGCTTCTGATCGGAGAGCATTTCCATTACTGCAAATTCCGCAGCGAGTTCGACCGACTGATCCCGAATGTCCAGTCGCACGTCCTGGCCGGCGGGCGTTTCTGCATGACGTGGGAACGAGCGGAAGAGATTGCGGGATTCGTGCAGGGCTTCGTGGGCACTCAGCCGTGACGTGACTCGGGAAGGGGGAAGAGTAGCCACACGATCCGCACAGCCGTCCGACTTTTCTCTTTTCTCTTTTCCCTTTTCGTCAACCCATTACAATCTCTGCGCCCACTCTCCCCGAGGACGTTCTCATGCCCGAACGCTACACGCTCACCGTGAACGGCAAGTCCTGCACGGTCGAAGCTGAATCCGACACCCCATTGCTCTACATCCTGCGCAACGATCTCAACCTGAAGGGGGCCCGTTATGGTTGCGGGGCCGGCCAGTGCGGCGCGTGCACGGTGCTGATGGACGGCAAGGACATCAATTCCTGCGACACGCCCCTGTGGGCCGCGGCGGGCAAGGCGATCACCACGATCGAGGGCATCGGCAATCGCGAGCAGCCGCATCCGCTGCAGCAGGCCTTCATCGACGAACAGGCGGCACAGTGCGGCTACTGCATTACCGGCATCATCATGGCATCGAAGGCCCTGCTGGACCGGACGCCGAAACCGAACGACGCCGACATCGACACCGCCCTGGAGCGCCATCTGTGTCGCTGCGGCACCCACAACCGGATACGCAAGGCGATCCATCGCGCAGCGGCGGCGATGGGGGAAACGCGATGAGCAGCATCCCCGCCGAGAAGCCCACCCTGCCGGGCAGCCTCAACACGAATCGCTCGCTCGATCGCTGGATCCGCTTCGAATCGAATCGAACGGTCGGCGTGAAGGTCGGGAAGGTCGAGATCGGCCAGGGCATACTCACCGCGTTGGCGCAAATCGCCGCGGACGAACTCGATGTCGGCCTGCACCAGGTACGCATCGTCACCGCGAATACCGACACCAATCCGAACGAAGGCATGACGAGCGGCAGCCGTTCGGTCGAAGAATCCGGCGAGGCACTGCGCCATGCCTATGCCGAGATTCGTGCGCTCTTCATGGAAGCGGCGGCGCACGAGCTCGACGTGTCGCTGGAAAAGTTGCAGATCGTGGAAGGTCGCTTCTTCGTCGACGCGAAGGAGACGACGTACTGGGATCTCGCACCGAAGGTCGATCTTGCCCGCGAAGCCACCGGCATGGTCGCGCCGAAGCAGGCGGCCGATCTGACGATCGTGGGCAAGCCGACCCCGCGTCTCGACGTCCCCGCGAAAGTGTTCGGCGAGCCGGCCTACATTCAGGACATGGCTCTGCCCGGCATGACCTACGGCCGGGTCGTGCGCCCGCCGAACTATTCGGCCACGCTGGTTGCGGTCGACACTTCGTCCATCGAGAAGATGCCGGGCGTGGTCAGGGTCGTGCGCGACGGTCACTTCCTCGGCGTCGTCGCCGAGCGCGAAGAACAGGCGATCCGCGCAGCGGCTGCGCTGAAGCAGGCCGCGCGCTGGAACGCACCGAAGCTGATTCCGAACGAAGCCGACATCTACGACTACCTCGTGAGCCGGCCGGTCGAGACGGCCGTCATCAGCGACAAGCAGGACGAAGCCGCAAGAGCGCGCGCGAAGGCGACGCACGAAGCCGTCTATCGCAAACCCTACATTGCCCATGCATCCATCGGGCCATCATGCGCCGTCGCGCGCTTCGACGGCGAGCGTTACGAACTATGGAGCCACAGCCAGGGCATCTACCCGCTGCGGGGCGACATGGTGAAGTGCCTGCGGGTCCCTGCCGATCGCATCGTCGTTCACCATGCCGACGGCTCCGGCTGTTACGGCCACAACGGCGCCGACGACGTCGCGCTCGACGCAGCCCTGCTCGCGCGCGCCGTGAGCCCGCGTCCGGTGAAGGTGCAGTGGATGCGCGAAGACGAATCCGGCTGGGAGCCCTTCGGACCGGCCATGATCATGAAGCTCAAGGCGTCGACCGACGACCAGGGCAACATCGTCGACTGGACGCACGAGACGTGGAGCAACCCGCACAGCAATCGATCCGGCCGGGGGCCGGGGTCCACGCTGATCGCAGCCCCCCACATGGCCGATCCGGTCCCCGTGTCGCCGCCGGTCGACATGCCGTTGCCCGCCGGTGCAAGCCACCGCAATGCCATTCCCCTGTACGAATTCCCGAACCAGAAGGTGGCGCGCCATCTCGTTACGGATACGCCGTTGCGCATCTCGGCGCTGCGCGCCCTGGGCGGCTTTGCCAACACATTCGCGATCGAGTCGATGCTCGACGAACTGGCCGTTTCGCATGGCGCCGATCCGGTCGAGTATCGGCTGCGTCACCTGAAGGATCCACGGGCACGCGCCGTGATCGAGCGCGCCGCGAAGATGGCCGGCTGGAAACCGAACGAGAAAGGCGACGGCACGCGCGGACGAGGCATCGGCTTCTGCAAGTACAAGAATCTCGGCTCGTACTGCGCCGTCATCGTCGAAGTCGTGCTCGAAAAGACGCTGCGTGTGACCCGAGCGTGGGCAGCGGTCGACATCGGTCGTGTCGTCAATCCCGACGGCGCCATCAATCAGATCGAAGGCGGCGTGATCCAGGCGACGAGCTGGACGCTGAAGGAAGCCGTCCGCTTCGACAATGATTTCGTGACCTCGCTCAACTGGGACAGCTATCCCATCCTGACCTTCGGCGAAGCGCCGCGCGTCACGGTGGAATTGATCGATCGTCCCGAGCAGACATCGAAGGGCGCAGGAGAAGGCGCACAAGGGCCGACGGGTGCTGCCATCGTGAACGCGCTGGCGAATGCCGCCGGCGTACGGGTACGCGAGCTGCCATTGACCCCGGAGCGCATCGCCGCGGCAATGGGTTAACGCATCGTGTACGATCACCCGACACTCGCCGAGCCGGCGATCCAGGCCATCCTCGCGCAAGAGTACCCGCGCTTCTCCGTAAGCGAGTACGAGCGGCGGAGAAACGCGTTTGCGACTTTGCTCGTCGAACTCGAATGCGATCACCTGCTGATCTGCGGCGAGCAGCGCAACGGCAGTGGCATCCAGTGGCTGACGGCCTGGCCGGTGAGCACCGAGGCCTACGTCATCTTTCGCCCTGGCGAAACGACACGAATGACGATGGAGTGGTACAACCATGTGCCGCTTGCCAGACACATCGCCGTCGACACCGACGTGCACTGGGGTGAGCACCGCGGCATCGACCTCACCATCGAAGAACTGCAGCGCCGGGGCGCAAAGCGCATCGCCTTGATCGGTCCGATCGGGATCGCGAAGTTCAGGAAGCTCGAAGCGAAGTTCGCCCTGGTCGACGTAAACCGGCGCTTCGTAGGGCTGCGCCTGATCAAGTCCGTGGAAGAGATCCAGTGGATGCGCATCGGTGCCGCCCTGTCGGATCTCGGCCAGACCGCCTTGCGCACGGAGTTGTGCATCGGCATGACGGAACGCGAGCTCGCGAACGTCGTCGAGCGCGGCTGGGTCGGGCACGGGGGCTACACCGGGCTGCACTACATGGGCATCACGCCCATGGCCGACCCGCAACTGTGCGTGCCGCGTCAGCATGCCTCCTCCCGCAAGGTCCGGGCGGGCGATGTCGTCGTCACCGAATTCACCGCGCACTTCTGGGACTATCCCGGACAGGTCCTGCGCAGCTATACCGTCGCCGCCGATCCCACGCCGCTCTATCGAGACCTGTACCGGACCGCCGAAGCCGCCTTCGCCGCCGTCACGAGCGTCCTGCGCCCGGGGTGCACGATGCAGGAGATCCTCGACGCTTCGGATGTCGTCGAAGACGCGGGCTTCACGATCAACGACGATCTCGTGCACGGCTTCGGCGGCGGCTACTTCCCGCCCATCCTCGGCGCGAAGAGCCGCCCCGCCGGGCCGATCCCCGACATGGTGCTGCGCGAGAACATGATGCTCGTCGTGCAGCCCAACGTGGTCACGCGCGACCAGAACGCCGGCGTACAGGTGGGCGAACTCATGCGCATCACGGCGGACGGATGCGAAAGCATGCACTCCAGCGAGCGCGGCTTCCTGCGTCTCGCCGACTGACGACCCTCAACCTCACACAATCGACTGCGGAGAAACGAACATCATGCGCTACCTCGTCTACGGCGCCGGCACGATTGGCGGACTGCTCGGCGGATTTCTCGCCAAAGCGGGGCACGACGTCACGCTCGTCACGCGCGGCGCGCATCGGCAGGCGATGGCCGAGCGCGGGCTCGTCATCCATGAAAAGGCGAGCGACACGATCGACACCATTCCCGTGAAGGTGATCCAGCCCGACGAGGTGCAGGGCACCTACGACGTCGTCTATGTCACGCTCAAGGCCCATCAGATCGCCGGCAGCGCCGAAGAGATCGCACGGCTGCGCGCGAAGGATGGTTGCTTCGTTTTTTGCCAGAACGGCCTGCCGTGGTGGTACTTCGACCGCATCGCGTCGCCTCATGCGGGTACCCGACTGAAAACGCTCGACCCCGACGGCAAGCTCGCCCGCATCTTCCCGGTGGAGACCATCGTCGGCTCGCTCATCTTCAAGCCGTGCGACATGGTCGAGCCCGGGAAGCTGAGCCACACAGCATCCGCGAGCGACCGGCTCGTCATCGGAGAAGTGGACAATGCACTCACCCCGCGCCTGGAGAAGATCGCAACGGACATGAACGGGGCCGGCCTGAAGTGCGAAGTCTCCTCGGACATCCGCAAGTCGAAGTGGACCAAGCTGCTCAACAACGCGGTGTGGAATCCACTCTGCGCGTTGACGCAATCGGGCAATAATCAGGTCGCCAGGTTCGCCCCCACGCGTGAACTCGCTGCAGCGATGATCGCCGAAGCCAAGGCCGTCGCCGCGTCCGTAGGCATCGTGCTCGACGTCGACCCGCAGAAGACGGCCGACGATATGGCCAAGCGCCCGCCTGCAACCTCCTCGACGCTTGCCGACGTGCGCTTCGGCCGCCAGCTCGAACTCGACGCGCTGTGCCGCTCCGTGATCGAGATGGCGGATCTCACCGGCGTGCCGGTGCCGTTCCTGCGCGCGATCACCGCCTGCGCCGGCCTCCTCGACCAGCGCATCGTCGAGGACGGCGTGTGCTTTCGTCCTCTATCCGTTCGGTAACGACGGCGATGAAGCCTTCCGCTGCCATCGTCGGCATCGGCGAAAGCAAGCTCGGCATCGTCCCGGATCGCAGCGCGCTGCAGCTTCAATCCGACGCCGCGAATGCCGCATTGGCGGATGCCGGGCTGAAGCTCGCCGACATCGACGGCCTCATCACCACGCCGGTGCGCGTCGCCAACTGGGGCATGCCCTGCGGCGTGGTGGCTTCGCATCTCGGCATTCATCCCGCGTATCTGTCGACGCTGGATCTTGCCGGTGCCAGCGGCGCGGCGATGATCCATCATGCGGCGATGGCCGTCGCGAGCGGGCAGTGCACGACGGTGCTCTGCGTCGCAGGCCAGAATCTACTGTCGAACAAATCGCGCTCGACGGCCATCCAGGCGATGGCCGAAAGCGGCGGCACGCACGCCCAGTTCGAAGTGCCCTACGGCCCGCTCATCCCCTCGCTGTATGCACTCATCGCCCAGCGCCACATGCATGAGTACGGCACGACGCCCTCGCAGCTGGCGCAGGTGGCCGTGACGATGCGCAAACACGCGGCCCTCAACCCGAACGCCCACATGCGCGATCCGATCAGCGTCGAGACGGTGCTCGCTTCGCGCATGATCACGTCCCCGCTCAAGCTCCTCGACTGTGCGCTGGTGTCCGACGGCGCTGCAGCGGCGATCGTCACGACCCCGGATCGTGCCCGCGCACTGCGCAAGCCCCCGGTGCATCTGCTCGGACAGGGCTACGGCTTGAGTCATAGCCACGTCGGCGAATACAGGCAGCTGACCCGCTCCGGTGCCGTGGATTCGGGGCGAGCCGCGTTCGCATCGGCCGGGCTCGCGCCGCGCGACATCGACGTGGCACAGTTGTACGACTGCTTCACCATCACCGTAATCGTCGAGCTCGAGGATCTCGGCTTCTGCCCCAAGGGCGAAGGCGGCCGCTTCGTCGCCGACGGCCACATCGGCCTCGACGGCAGTCTGCCGACGACGACCCATGGCGGCCTGCTCTCGGCAGGACACCCAGGTCTTGGCGGCGGGTTCTTCCATGTGCTCGAAGCCGTTCGACAACTGCGCGCAGAAGCCGGCGAACGCCAGGTCAAGGGGGCCAACGTGGCACTTGCCCACGGCAACGGGGGCGCTATCGCGATCCATTGCACGCTGATCCTCGGCGGCGCCGATACCGTGACGAAGGGAGGTCGGGCATGAGTGATGAACAGCGGCCATTGCCGATTCCCGATGCCGGCACGGCGCCCTATTGGGAAGGCACTCGGGAGCATAAGCTGAAGCTGCCCAGGTGCGAGGACTGCGGCGAGGTGCACTTCTATCCCCGCAGCGTTTGTCCGCATTGCGGCTCGGCACGTCTCACCTGGATCGAAGCGTGCGGCCGCGGCAGCGTCTACAGCTACACGGTGGTTCATCGTCCGCCGAGCCCCGCCTTCAAGCCGCTCGTGCCCTATGTCGTCGCGATCGTGGCGCTCGACGAAGGCCCGCATCTGATGTCCAACATCGGCGGCTGCAGCGTGGACGAGGTGCGCATCGGCATGAAGGTGGAGGTCGCCTGGGAAGACTTCGATCCGACGGTCACGCTGCCGTACTTCGTTCCTGGCTGATCGGCATGGTTGCGCGCCCGTTCACGATCGCGGGCGCAATAGGCTGATCGTCACGGTACAGGGCCGGCCGTCGCTCTCCATTCCCATGCGCAGGTTTCCGTAACGGTACATGCCTCGAACGCACCGCGTCATAGGTTGCAGCGCGGTCGATTAGAATCGTCCCGAATCCATCCATCGCCAGTTCATTTACGGGACGCCCACCATGACACTCGACCCGCGCGTCGTCGACATTCTTTCGCAGGTCACCGCAGCCACGATCACGACCGTGCTCCTCAAGAAGGGGCTGCGCAACGTATGGATGCGCGGCACACAGCCCATCGCCGCGAGCCAGGGCCGCCGCGTCGGCCGCGCCTTCACGCTGCGCTTCGTGCCGGCACGGGAGGATCTCGCGACGCCAGCCTCGTGGTCGTCGCCCATCTCGACCCGCACCGCCGTCGAAGCCATGCCGGAAGGCTGCATCGCGGTGGTCGATGCCATGGGATCGACCGATGCGGGCATCTACGGCGACATCCTCATTGCGCGGATGAAGATGCGCGGCGTGCAAGGCCTTGTCACG